>NZ_JBZRPK010000613.1:0-9807 GCF_058382125.1 Haloferax sp. s1 | reverse complement strand
CCCCGGCAGTGGTTTCGGCGCGGGCTGGATGGCGTTCCCCCAGCCTCGGGCCGACTCGCAGCCGGCCGGATAGTCGTAGTACACGTCGCGGAGGAAATCCGCCTTCTTCGCCTCCGGGTGGTCGGTCAGGTACTCGTAGGCGGCAGAAAGTGCTTCCCGCCGGGCGTCGAGCATCGGGCCGCTTCCCGGCAAATCCGCCCGTTCGATGGCGTTCGAGACTGCTGGCGGGTGGTCGAGGTTGTCGTCCGATTCGTCGGCGACAGGATTGCCACCGGTAGTGGTGTCTAAACGAGATTCACCCGCCGGCGTGGCGGGACGTTCGTCTGAAACCCCAGTCAACGGAATCCACCAGACGCGGCTTCGGGCACCGACTTTCCGGGTTGCGAGGTCACCGCGTTCTTCGAGTTCGTTCAGCTTGTTGTGTGCCGTTCGGCGCGAGCAGTCGAGTTCCTCCATTACGTCCGTCGCCGTGAGCGGTCGTGCGGCGTCGTCCCGAGCCTCGAATACCTCCAACACCGCGTCGAGAGGGATGCGACCCACGTACTGTCCGTGCTCGTTTCGAGGGCGCGCGCGAGACTCATCCTCCATGAATTATCCTTTGCATACGAGGGCATAAGCCTTTACACACCAATGAAATCCCAATCAATACGTGTGAATTGGCCGGTTCACACGTGTACAGTGGTTAAGTTCAACGACTCGTTTGCGAAATTATCCGAATTCGTGAATAGCCACGATAAACAGTGTCACGCCCAAATTCGTGTGTTTAACGCGCTATTTGGGTCGATTCACACGAGTGAAGTGGAGTTCGAGGTCAGAGGGAGAACGAAGTAAAGAACTGTCATGAATAGCGACGAACGATAGATATATATCACAATCAATCTGTATCAGATTCCACGATGCACCGCATCAGGCACGAAGCTGGAATGGCACAGGCTGGAACGAACTGTGGAGGTGTACAACATGGTTAGTGCAACCAATGTACTTATCGCGCTGTTGCCACTTTTGACCATCGCGTATCTCATGGTCGGTCGGTACTGGCCCGCGACGCGGGCGATGCCGGTCGCGTTGGGCGTAGCAATAGTAGCAGGATTCTTCGGTTGGGGCATGACGCCGACGTGGATTGCCGCCGCGACGATTAACGGATTCATCACCGCGTCGAACATCCTCTACATCGTCTTCGGGGCAATCTTGCTCCTGTACACGCTCAAGCAGACGGGCGCGTTCGACTCCATCAACGACGGATTCGCGTCCATCAGCGAGGACCGCCGTGTGCAGGTCGTCCTGCTTGTGTTCCTCATGGGCTCGTTCATCGAGGCTGCTGCCGGGTTTGGCACGCCGGCAGCAATCGTCGGTCCGCTCCTCGTCGGCCTTGGCTTCCCGCCGCTGGCCGCCGTCGTGGTCGCCCTCACGGGTAACCTCATGGCGATTACGTTCGGGGCGGTGGGCACGCCGCTCATCATCGGCATGATCGACATCTTCGACGACGTACCGGTCATCACGACCGCACTGGACGCACAGGGCATGGGCGTCGAACAGTGGGTCAGCGAAATCGCCGTCTTCGCCGCGATGAATCACGTCGCTGTCGGCATTCTGCTTCCCTTCATCGGCGTCGCCATGATGACGCGCTTCTTCGGCGAGGAGAAGTCCATCAAGCCGGCACTCGAAGTGCTACCCCTCACGCTCTTCGCGTGGGCGTCATTCTCCGTCCCGTACTTCCTGACGGCGTACTTCCTCGGTCCGGTCTTCCCCGGACTCGTGGGCGCGATGGTCGGACTGCTCTTGACCGTCTCCGCGCTCAAGGCCGGCTTCTTCCACCCCGACGAGGAGTGGGACTTCGCACCGCAGTCGTCGTGGCCCGACCACTGGGTCGGTGACATCCAACCCGGCGAAACGAGCGACCGCGACGGTGCGGTCGCCGCCGACGGTGGCGTTGTCCAGCAGATGCCGCTCTGGAAGGCATGGACGCCGTACGTCCTCGTCGCGGGACTCCTCGTCCTGACCCGTGTCTTCACCCCGTTGACGGGGTTCCTGAAATCGAACCTCGTCATCCAGTCGGGGGACCTGTTGGGTACGGGTCTGAGCGGTAGTTTCGCACTCCTCTACCTGCCCGGCGCGGTGTTCCTCGTGGTCCACGCCATCACCATCGGTCTCCACAGCATGGACGGCAAGCAGGTCAAAGCGACGTGGGCAGAAACCATCGAGAAGGTCACCCCGGCCGTCGTCGCGCTGCTGTTTGCGGTTGCGACGGTGCAAATCATGCTCCAGTCGGGCGCGGCAACGGGCAGCGACAGCATGCTCATCGTCCTCTCCGAGGGTATGGCCGGCATCGCTGGCGGCATCTACCCGTTCTTCGCCGCCTTCGTAGGCGCGTTCGGCGCGTTCCTCGCAGGGTCGAACACTGTCTCTGACATCCTCTTCGGGACCTTCCAGTACGGTGTCGCAGACCAGATCGGAACGTCGAAGACCGTCATGCTGGGCGCGCAGGCGGTCGGCGGTGCAATCGGGAACCTCATCGCCGTCCACAACGTCGTCGCCGCGCTCGCGGTCGTCGGCCTCGTCGGCGAAGAGGGTCGGGTCATCCGCCTCGAACTCATCCCGCTTCTGTACTACGGGACCGCTACCGGAATTCTCACGCTGCTGTTCAGCTACGTGCTGTTCCCCGGCGTGTTCTAATCGGTGGCTGCTTGCAGGTCGAACCGCTCACGAACGGGAAGGAAAAACACCCGTTCCCGGGTGCCTTTTACCTTTCGCGCAAACCGACACTATAAGAGAGCTAATCAATGGCATCCAACACGCACGAACCGGCCGCTGACCCCTCGCTGGAGGGCGACTTCGACTACGTCAACGACGACGTAGCACGGCCAGGGCTGGTCGAAGACCTCGAATCCATCGTCGAGGGCGACGTGCGATTCGACACCTACACGAGGACACTGTACGCAACCGACGCATCCGCATACGAGAAGCTACCCATCGGCGTCGTCATGCCGAAATCGACGGCCGACGTGGCGGCGGTGATGGAGTACTGCGACGAGCGGCAGATTCCCGTCTTGCCCCGCGGCGGCGGGACGAGCCTCGCCGGGCAGACGGTCAACGAGGCGGTCGTTCTCGACTTCATTCGCTACATGGGCGAGGTCGAGGAAATCGACCCCGAAACGGGGACGGCGACCGCTCAAACCGGCGTTCGACTCGGCGAACTCAACGAGGAGTTAGCACCACACGGGCTGAAGTTCGCGCCCGACCCGGCGTGGGGCGACCGCTCCGCGCTCGGTGGCGCTATTGGCAACAACTCCACAGGGGCACACTCGCTGAAGTACGGCAAGACTGACTACTATATCGAAGAACTCGAAGTCGTTCTCGCTGACGGCACGGTGACGACGTTCGGCGAAATGAGCGTCGACGAACTCCGCGAGCGCGGCGACGCTGACGGCACACTCGAAGAACGAATCTACGCGAAAGTCCTGCAGATACTCGACGAGGAAGCGGACGAGATTTCGAAGCGCTACCCCGACCTGAAACGCAACGTCTCGGGGTACAACCTCGATATGCTCGTCGACGAGATGCGCGGCGAGCGTCGCACGCCCGACGACACGGGCATCGACGAGGAGTGGAAGGCGGGGACAATCAATCTCGCCCGCCTTCTCGCAGGCAGCGAAGGGACGCTCGCCATCGTCACGAAGGCGACCGTCTCGCTCGAACACATCCCGGAGACTGCCTCTGTCGCACTTCTCACCTACGACGACGTGATAGACGCCATGCACGACGTCGCACCCATCCTCGAACACGAACCCGCCGCCGTCGAGGTCATGGACGACGTGCTTCTCGACCTCGCGCGCGACACCGCGGAGTTCGCGGACGTGGTCGGAATGCTCCCCGAGGACACGGACTCGACGCTGCTCGTCGAGTTCTACGCCGACAGCGACGAGGCGGGCAAACAGCAGGTCGCAAATCTCATCGAAGACCGCGTCGTCGACCCCGACGGAACCGAGTTCGACCCGGAAGACGGGGCGGCCTCGGTGACAGAGAAAGAACGTCGTGCGACCGACTTCATGGAGGCACACGACGCCGATACGCGCGCGAAGTTCTGGAAGATGCGCAAGTCTGGCCTCCCGATTCTCCTCTCGCGGACGACCGACGAGAAACACATCGCGTACATCGAGGATACCGCCATCCCTGCAGAGAACCTCCCTGCGTACGTCTCCGACTTTCAGGACATCCTCGACGAACACGACACGTTCGCATCCTACTACGCGCACGCGGGCCCGGGAGTACTCCACATCCGCCCGCTCGTGAACACGAAGACGGTCGAGGGCGTCGAGACGTTCGAGGCCATCGCCGACGAGGTGACTGACTTGGTCGTCAAGTACGGCGGCTCGGTCTCCGGCGAACACGGCGACGGTCGCGCACGGACGCAGTGGAACCGGAAACTGTACGGCGACCACCTCTGGAACGTCTTCCGCGACCTCAAGACCGCGTTCGACCCCGATTGGCTCCTCAATCCGGGGAACATCTGCGGCGACTACGACATGACCGAGAACCTGCGGTTCTCGCCGGAGTACGACTTCGAATCCGGATTCGAACCCACGCTGAACTGGGACAACGACAACGGCTTCGAGGGGATGGCCGAACTCTGTCACGGCTGTGGTGGCTGTCGCGGCCAGCAGTCGACCGTTGGCGGCGTCATGTGTCCGACCTTCCGCGCATCCGAAGAGGAGATTCTGTCGACTCGCGGACGCGCCAACATGCTCCGGCAGGCCATGAGCGGCGGCCTCTCGGAGGAAGAGGTGTTCACAGACGAGTTCGTCGACGAGGTGCTCGACCTCTGTGTCGGCTGTAAGGGCTGTTCGAAGGACTGCCCGAGCGAGGTCGATATGGCGAAGATGAAAGCCGAGGTGATGCACGAGTATCACCAGCGCAACGGCTCTAGCATCCGCGACAAAATCTTCGCCAACATCGGTACGTTGTCGAAACTCGGGTCGACGTTCGCACCCCTCGCCAACGCGATGACGAAGATTCCCGGGGCACGGACGGTGATGGAGAAGACCATCGGCATCGCCAAGGAGCGAACCCTGCCGAAGTTCCACGCGACGAGCTTCGTCGAGTGGTTCGAATCGCGCGGCGCGTCGACTATCGCGGAGCAACAGGCCGACCGCAAGGTGCTGTTGTTCCCCGACACCTACACGAACTACAACCACCCCGAAGTCGGGAAAGCGGCGGTGAAGGCGCTCGAAGCCGCGAACGTCCACGTCCGCATTCCCGACGGCGTCGCCGGGTCCGGTCGGCCGCCACACTCGAAGGGCTTCCTCGATAAGGCTCGCGCCGACGCCACGCAGAACGTAGAGGTACTCGCGCCGTATCTCGACGAGGGTTGGGATATCGTCCTCTGTGAACCCTCGGACGCCGTGATGTTCCAGTCGGACTACCTCGATTTGCTCTCCGGCGACGACGTAGAGGCCGTCGCGGCCAACTCCTACGGCGTCATGGAGTACTTCGACACGTTCCGTCTGGACCAGAACCTCTCGTTCCTCCCGCAGGATGACTACCTGACGTATCACGGCCACTGTCATCAGAAGTCCACGAAGAAGGACCACCACGCGGTGGGCGTCCTCCGCCGCGCGGGCTACGACGTGGACCCGCTGGACTCAACGTGCTGTGGGATGTCGGGGTCGTTCGGCTACGAGGCCGAACACTACTCCATGTCGAAGGCCATCGGGAACATCCTCTACGACCAGGTGGCCGAAAGTCCGGGCGACGTAGTCGTCGCACCCGGCGCGTCCTGCCGGACGCAACTCGAAGACATGCCCGGTGCCGACGAGGAACCGCCGCATCCAATCGAGCTGCTGACGCACGCCATCGAGGCGTAAGCGAGCACTCGGTTCGAAATCGGGACACGCCGAGAGACACAGAACCAACGCACGGGTCGGCGCACGCCGACGCAACGGCTGGCAAAATACAACACGGGCCGACCGGGCTGGGCTGGGCTGGGCTGGCTTGGTCGATTCTCTTTTCGTTCGAAGAATTACGCTGTGAGTTCGTCCAGCACGTCGCCGAACACGTCGAGTGCGGTGGCCATCTCCCCGGGGTCGCCGCCGAGCGAGATACGGAAGGCGTCCGGGAGGTCGAAAAAGCGACCGGGAACGACGAGCACGCCCTGGTCCCACGCGGCATCGGCGACCTCGTCGCCGTCGCAGTCGTCGTGTTCGAAGAACGCGAACGACCCGCCAGCGTGGATGCGACCCGAAAGGGACGGCTGGCCAGCAAGGAACGATGCGAGCAGTTCGTGATTGGTCGAGAGCTGGTCGCGGGCCGCGGCCTCGATTTGGTCGCCGTGATGGAGGGCGCGCTGGGCGAGTTTGGTGCTCGGGGTGGCAACAGACGGGAGATACATCGAGGCAGAGCGTGTCCGTTCGATGACTGCCTCCGGTCCGATTAGCCACCCGACGCGCAGACCGCCGAGACCGTAGAACTTCGTCAGCGACCCGGTGATAACGGTTTTCGGCAGCCCCGCTGCGGTGACGCCGCCAAACGGACCGTCTGTTGCGGGGTCGATGTACGGAGCGTACACTTCGTCGACGAGTAAGTATCCGCCAGCTTCGGCCGCGGAGTCGGCTACCTCTGCCAATTCGGCGCGCGGGGTGAGCTCCCCCGACGGGTTGTGCCGGTTGGTGACGATAGCGTACGCAAACGAGTCGGTGGCAGCCCCGTCGATTCGGGTCGGTTCGAGTTCATAGTCGAACTCGGGCGGCCGAACGAATCGGTCGACACGAGCGCCCAGTGCTTCGGGAGTCGCCAAAAGCGGCTGGTAGCCCGGCTTCTCGACGAGAACCTGCGGGCGAGCGGCGTCCTCGGAATCGTCGGCATCGTCGGCATCATCAGGCACCTCGGTGGCGAGGTCGAGTAATGCGGAGGCGGCAAGGAAGTTCGCATGTGAGGCACCTGCGGTGACGAGAACCGAGGACTCGGGGACATCGTATCGACTTGCGAGTTGCCCGACGAGCGTCTCGTCTTCCGGGTCGGCGAGGTCGGCGAGAACCGGCGGGACGACGGAGTCATCGTGACGGGCCACGTTGAGGTCGCTCGTCGCGAGGTCGTGGGTCGCCTCACTGGCACGCCCGCTAATCCACTCGAGATAGGGGATTGCAGGAAACGTCGTCGTCATCAGCACTGCTTCGCAGTCGGTCCCGTAAGTCATTGGGGTTCCGGCGGGTCAAACGAACGGAATCGGCGACGGGTCACTCATCGGTGAACGACCGGAGCGGGAGCAGTGTTGCGGTTTCCGAGATGAACGACGTGAGCCGAGAGAGCGCCGCGAGCACGTCGACCCGCACAGCGAGTACGTCGGGTACCTCGTCTGCCTCGGGGCGGACCATACGATAGCGTTCAAACGTCAGAGTATTTAAGAGATCGGAGAATACAGGGTTTAGAAATAAAAGTGAGCAAAAGACATATATAATATTATTCAGCCAGTGAGCATCGTAGGCGATAGATGAAGTAAAGCAGGTCGCACGAATACGGTCTGGTGCCGGGGTGCCTCTGACAACCGGCTTTGTCACCTGAACCGGGGTGCCCGGTCCGGTTCAGGCGGCAACGAGGGAGACGCCTATCTCCCTCAATTTTCACCTCTAAATGCCGATACAGCGGTCGACGCGGCCGTTTCTGCGTCTCGGTGTCGCGTGAGATGCGCTTTACACGAACAGTCCGACGAGCCGAAGCCACCGATTGCCGGTGGCCCGAGTTCCGAGGCGACGGCGCACTCCGCGTCCCGGTCGGTGACGCAGATAACCTCCACAAGTTCGACGTCAGGGTGGCCACCGAGATAATCTACGTGCCAGTGGCGAGCATCGTGTTCCCCGCGTGCGACGCGTCGGTGTCTGAGGACGCGACGAAGCCCACCGGAGCCGAACGCGCTCCCGACGTAGACGTATCCGCCCGCCGGAAATTGACACGCACCGAGCGCACCGACTTCGATAGTCGTCTCGGGAACCGCGAAGACCAGCGCGTAGGTTCCCGGTGGAGCTGCTGCATCGAGGTCGAGCGGGTCGTCGCCGGTACCGAGAGCGGCAGGGTCGAGCGAGTGGACCGATAGCTGTCGATGGGGGTCGGACATTACCAGAAAGCGCTGTTGCGGCTACGAAAGTTCCTCGGGCTGTGGCTCCGCGTGTTCGACGAGCACGTCGAATAGGTCGGTCGCGGCAGGTGCCATTTGATAGCTGCTGTGTACGTCATCCGGGTCGCGGCCGCGGCCGCTGGCGACGCCGACGACTTTTGCGATGGTGTTGTAGTTGTCGCGGACGAGGCTCCCGAGGAGTCCCGGCATCCCCGCTCTGTCGGTGAGTTCTTTCGCGGCGGCGCGGCCCGCGTAGACGCGGCCCTCGTTGTTGTCCGCGAGCACCATCGCGAAGGGAACCTCCTCGAACTGGGCCGCCAAGAACGTTTGCGCGGCGTCGTCGTACCAAGAGATGGCTTCCACGTCGTCGAGACGCTTCAGCGCCGTCGCGGCGACAGAGCAGTAGGGACACTCGCCGTCGTAGATGAGCACCGCGTCCGGGTCCATATGCTTGCGTCGGGGCGCAGAGAACAAAAGTGGCTCGCAGGGAGAATTTCGTGTGAACAAGTAACAATAGTACGACAGCGTTAGGTCGGCGAGGTCCACAGTGGGCGTGTGGACGACCTCATCGAGTGGCTTCGAGCTAGACCGTACTACGAGGGACAGATTCAGTCCCACCGTCGGTTCGATGCGCGCGACTCCGCGTTCGACGATGTAGACCTCGAACCGCGATTAGCGTCAGCCCTCGAAGACCGCGGTATCGACCGTCTCTATCGTCATCAGGCCGAGGCGGTCGAAGCCGTCCGCGACGGCGACAACGTGGTGCTCGCCACGCAAACTGCGAGCGGGAAGAGCCTCGCATACACCATTCCCGCCTTCGAGCGGGCGATGGACCACGGCGGACGGACGCTCTATCTCGGCCCGCAAAACGCGCTCGTCGCCGACCAACTGGAGACGCTCTCGGACCTCGCTCACGGCCTCGGGTTCGGGAGTCGTGTCTCGGTCGACCAGTACACCGGTCGCCTGTCGAAATCCGAGAAGCGCGAGGTCAGAAAGCGAATGCCGACGGTTCTGCTGTCGAATCCCGACATGATTCACTACGCGCTGCTCCCGCACGCACACCGCCTGTGGGAGTGGTTCTTCTCGTCGCTCGAAACGGTCGTCATCGACGAGGTACACGGCTATCGCGGCGTCTTCGGGAGTCACGTCGCGCTCCTGCTTCGGCGACTCAAACGCGTCTGCGAGCGCTTCGGGTCCGACCCGCAGTTCATCTGCTGCTCTGCGACTATCGGCAATCCCGTCGAACACGCTGCGCGCATTACAGGCGAGCGGGAAAATTCGTTCGCGCTCGTCGGCGAGGACACGAGCGGAACCGGTGAGACACACTGGTTGCTGTGGAATCCACCGGAGTACGAGAACCCCGACGCAGGCGGGTCAGGACGCAGACGGTCGGGTCACGTCGAAACGAAGAATCTCTTTGTCGACCTCGTGGCGCGCGGCCACCAGACCCTCGCGTTCACGCGCGCCCGACAGGCCGCCGAGCGATACGCCTCCGAGAGTGCGAGTGACCTCCGTAGTCGCGGCGAACACGACCTTGCCGGCGAGATTGCCGCGAACCAAGCCGCGCTCACCCACGACCGGCGGCGAGAAATCGACGCGGGTAGCCCCCACTGCCACATGACCGGGCGCTTCTAAAGCACTAAGCTTGTCCCCTGTCTCTTCTACACGGGTGCCGCGGCCGGCCTACTTGTTGGGCTATCCCG
>NZ_JBZRPK010000614.1:0-9872 GCF_058382125.1 Haloferax sp. s1 | reverse complement strand
ACCGTATATCGTCGTCTTCGGCGGCCTGCTGGCAGTTCTCGGCGGCGGCATGTACGCCGTCGGCCGCGCTGCGTTCAGACGACTGTCGACCTGACCGCGCCCCGGCGCGGTGTCTCCCCTTCGTCTCCCAGTTTTCTCAGTCGCCACGGCGAGTGTTTTTCCCCGTTGACGACGTTCGTCCACGCATATGCTCTCACTCGCGTTAGCCGGTAAGCCGAACGCCGGCAAGTCGACGTTCTACACTGCCTCGACGCTTGCGGAGGTCGACGTAGCGAACTATCCCTTTACGACCATCGACGCGAACCGCGGCGTCACACACGCGCGGACTCGATGCCCGTGTCTGGACCGTGACGAGCGCTGCGGCAACTGCGAGGACGGCATTCGATACGTTCCGGTCGAACTCGTCGACGTGGCTGGACTGGTCCCCGGTGCGCACGAAGGCCGCGGGCTTGGCAATCAGTTCCTCGACGAACTCACGAATGCCGACGCCATCGTCAACGTCGTCGACGCCTCCGGCGGAACCAACGCCGAGGGCGAACCCGTCGAAGTCGGGACGTTCGACCCCGTAGAGGAGGTCGACTTCATCGAAGAGGAACTCGAACAGTGGTTGGCCGGTATCGTCCACCGCAACTGGGAGACAGTCGTCCGGAAGTCTCGCTCGCCGGATTTCGACATGGACGACGCGCTTGCGGACCTCCTGACCGGCGTCGGTGCGAGTGAGTACGATATCGCCGCCGTCCTGCGGGACCTCGAATACCCGCCGAACCCCCGTGAGTGGACCGACGAGGACCGCGTCACACTCGCCCGCGCGATTCGCCAGCGGACGAAGCCCATCGTCCTCGTCGCCAACAAGATGGACATCGCACCCGAGGAGAACCTCGAACGACTCGCCGAAACGGGTAAGCCGGTCATCGCCGCGACGGCGGACGGCGAACTCGCCCTTCGCCGGGCGAGAGAGGCGGGTATCATCGACTACCACCCCGGCGACGACGATTTCGAACTCCGTGGCGACGTGAGCGGTGCACAACAAAAGGGTCTCGAACGAATCCGCGACCTGATGGCCGAACACGGCGGCACCGGCACTCAGGAAGCCATCGACACCGCCGTCTACGACGTACTCGACCGAATCACGGTCTACCCGGTCCAAAACGAGTCGAAATGGACCGACGGAACCGGGAACGTTCTTCCCGACGCCTTTCTGCTCCCGCGTGCGTCGACCCCTCACGACCTCGCCTACGCGGTCCACTCCGACATCGGTGAGGGCTATCTCCACGCCGTCGACGCCCGCTCGAAACGCCGCATCGCCGAAGACCACGAACTGAGCGAGGGCGACGTCATCAAAATCGTCTCGACGGCGAATTAATAGTCAGACAATTGTCTTTTCTGCGGGTTTAAGTTGCCTATATCGGGACAGATTCTCGTTTGCTTCGGAACAGATAAACTCAATATCGCTATACAGAATCCTCCGATTCGGGAATGAACGTTTTGGATGATGGCCAGTTTTCTCTTAATCAACTCACCTTCCGGTACTGCTGATACTCGCCGAGCATGGCTCGTCACAGCAGGTACTCAGCAGCGGGGAGGGAGTGGAGCGTTTCGCGCATTGCTCACATCTTGACGAGCGCCCGCTCCGCCCAGAGCGCTCGGTCGAGCACGTCCGGCTCAAGTCCGTCGGGACGAGCCCAGAGTGACAACTGTGCAGAGGAGTAACGTTGGGCGTGGAGACCGCAGATGTCGTCGGCAACACCCAATATCGGCGTCTGGAACGCCTGCTGTTCGTGCCCTGGTGCTATCCGGTGAGGGGTTCTTGTCCGAGTTGCTGGAGCATGCCGAAGATGTCGAAGTTCGCCCAGCGCTCGGCAATCTTCCCATTTTCGACACGGACGACGTTGATTCCCATGATATCGATGCGGTTGCCCGTTGGCTCGATACCCATGAATGGCCCCTCGTGGGTTCCGGTCGCACGGCCCCAAAAAGAGACCAGATCGTCCTCAGCGATGTAGTCATCCACTGCGAACTGAAGATCCGGAAACGCCTGATGGTACCCCTCGATGAATTCCTTGAATTCTGAGAGTGGTTCCTCTCCGTCTCCCGTAGGGTCGTGGTATACCTGGTGGTCGGTGAGTATTTCGTCCATTTCTTCTGTGTTGCCGTCGTTCCATACCACCTCGACGTAGCGGCGAGCGACTTCCTTTGAATCGGGTTCGACAGTTGTCATATCAGTCATACGCTCCCAGTAAGTATAACATGTTCCCCCAATGCCAGTTCTTCCTCGAGTCGAATTCACGATGACTTCACAATCTAACAGTGCGGCTGATTCATTTCAAGATGGTCTGGAACAAAGACACGCAGCAACTCCATCTCGGGTATGCCTTCGTTGCGGTTACACCGCCCCGTCTCTAATATCCGCGAGGCGTTGTCGGTCGTAGAGTTGCTCATCCTGCGAAAACTCGTCAGGGAACAACTGCTTGGCGGCACGTTCGGTTTTTGAGAGGTTGCTGATCGGACCCTGATACATCCCGCCTGCAGGATAGACGTCCCCGTTTTGGACTGCCGTCAGTTGACTCGCCGTACTGTGGTCTTGCAGGAAAGAGAGGTATGTATCTCGGAACTCCGAGCGCGTCCAGTGCCTGTCGGTGTAGAACATCAGTATCCCCGGGTCGATTTCCAGCAGTGGTTCGTAATCGATGGACCCACGGTCGGACGTAAAGCTCTGGATGTCCGTTCCGGCGAGTGCGTCGCTTACACCGAGGTCGTGCCAGTGCTTGTAGGCGGTCGTCTCGCCCAGCCGATACGGATAGAACTTCTCAGGCTCCTTCGAGGCAGGGGAGAAAAGTGCAATCGCGGGTCGTTCGCTCTCCGGAGGGAGCCGTTTTTGCACTTCACTGATGAAGTTGTCGTGAAGCGCTTTGAGGGCCCGATATCGGTCCATCCGCTGGAATACTTGCGCGACTTTCTCGGTCGCCTCGTACAGGCTATAATATGGGTAGTCCTCGTGCCAGGAGTAGGTCGAGAAGCTCGTGTTCCCACAGAACGGGGCGACTTGACCGCTCATCTCATCAACATCGGAGCGTTTCCAGTTCGGAATGAGATTAGTCATATAGTTCGGGTCGATGAAATGGACGCCTGCATCGAGTTCGAGGAAGAGTTCCTTCGAGATGCCGTCCTGCCAGAGTGAGACCATTTCGTCTTTGCTCGTCGAGAGTCCGGGGATGTCCTCGTAGTGCCAGGTACGGTACTCACCAGTAAGCACGACGGCACTGGGCTTGTCCATCCCGAGAGCGACGCCCATATCGGCCCAACTCGCGTTCTCGGCGACCCACGTCTCCGGAACTGCGTCGAACGTCACTTCGCCCGTCGGTTCTATCGTGACAGAATACGACGTCTCTGTTGACGTTGTTTCGCTCGTACCTTGCTCGGTAGCTGTTGCAGTCGATGTACTCGTTGCGGTGTCTTGCTCCGTCGCTGATTGCGAACCATCACTCGTACAACCAGCGAGTAAGCCGCCACTGATGGCTGCACCACCGTATTTCACGTAATCACGGCGGGTCAGCGCGTCACGAACCGTATTGTCATTTGCCATAATTTTAGGCCAACCTAAAATATTAAAAGATTTTTGAACTGTATGTCCGACTGCGTCGGCGCTCGCAGAAGCAGCCAACCTGCGGGTTCACTCGGCGAACGTCTCGCCTGCCAGCCATCGTTTCAGAATTCCTGACAAGCCTTCACAGTCGTCGCGCACCTCTCGTCCAGTATGAGCCGCGTAGCTGAGTCCGTCAGGCTCGGATTCACCGGCGACGTGATGCTGGGCCGACTCGTAAACGAGAAACAACAGCATCGACCGCCGGAAGCGGTGTGGGGGTCGATGCGTGAGCAACTCGCCGGTCTCGACGGTCTCTTCATCAACCTCGAATGCTGTCTTTCGACCCGCGGGAGTAAATGGGAACTCACGTACCGCCCGTTTCACTTCCGCGCCGACCCGGCGTGGGTGATTCCAGCCCTGCAGGACGTGGATGTGTCGTGGCTGACGCTCGCGAACAACCACGTCCTCGACTACGGGGCAGTCGCGCTCGAAGACACGCTTTCCGCGCTCGACGGGGCAGATATCTCGTTTTCTGGGGCCGGTCGGACCGAGGACGATGCGTGGACGCCAACCCGCGTTCAGGTCGCCGGATTGGACGTGGCGTTCGTCTCGTTCACCGATAATACGCCGGAGTACGCTGCCACCGACGACGCTCCCGGCACGGCCTACGTCGATATCGACCCCGACGACGAAGCGTGTCTGGAACGTGTCGAGAGCGCACTCGAAACCGCCGCTGAAGATGTTCCGGACCTTCTCATCGCTTCGCTGCACTGGGGGCCGAACATGCGCGAGTATCCGCCGTCGTCGTTCCAAGAGTTCGCACACTGGTTGGTCGACCAAGGCGTCGATATCCTCCACGGCCACAGCGCGCACGTGTTTCAGGGCGTCGAGGTGTACGACGGGTCGGCGATTCTCTACGACACCGGTGACTTCGTCGACGACTACGTTGTCGACGGGGACCTTCGAAACGACCGGAGCTTCCTCTTCGTGTTCGATGTCGCTTCGGACGGTCGGCTCCTCGAACTTCGCTTGCTCCCGACCGAAATCGACGATTTCGCCGTCCACCGTGCACCCCCCGCTGTCGCCTCGTGGGCACGCGAGACGATGCGAACGCGGTCCGAGTCGTTCGATACGGAATTCGAGACCGAAGGAGACGGATTGCGCGTGTCCCTGGATGCGGATTCTTAGGTTTGAGGCGGACCTCTCTTTGGTCCGTTCGCAGCGAACGCTGATACTACTGGTTCACGTACAGTGAGTATGGAAACTGGTTCCCAGGTCGTCACGTCGACTCGGCTCTCGCTGTCCGAGGCGCGCATCCTTCTCGGCATTGGACTTGCGGTTGCACTCATGGCCGGCTTCGTCTTCCGAATCGTCGGGCAACTCGTATTGGACCCGTCTCGTCCGCTCCTCGTGACGGCTGTGTTCGCTTTGACGGTTCCCGTGATGTGGACGCTGGCAGTCGGTATCTTCCGATGGCGCGGTCTTTCCGGTGGAGCGAAGCGCGAGGCTGCGGTGCTCCTCGTCGTTCCAGGGATGCTCATCGACGCCGTCTCGACCTCCCTGTTCTCCGTGGTCTATCCGAACATGAGCCTCGCCGCCGCCGGTCTCTTCGGAGGTCTGCTGCTGTTAGCCTACGCGACGGTACTGGTCGCAGGATTCGTGGCTCGGTAGCGTCGGCTACCGGACCGTCACTGCCCCCCGACCGGCAAACGGGAAGCCTGTTTGACCTCGAAGGAGACGGGAGTGTATGGACTATCGTCTCGACGAGATTGACAGGGTGATCATCCACGCGTTGATGGACGATGCACGCGGGACTTCGGCCCCGATGATTGCCGACGAAGTGAGCGTCTCTCCGGGGACGATTCGCAACCGCATCCGTCAACTCGAAGATTACGGTATCATCTCCGGATATCACGCTAATGTCGACTTCGAGCGGACTGGTCACCGGTTCACAAACCTCTTTGTCTGTACTGCGCCGGTCCCCGAGCGCGAGCGCCTCTCCACGCTCGTTCGTGAGATTTCCGGCGTCGTCAACGTCCGCGAACTGCTTTCTGGACGCGGAAACCTGCATGTCCTTGCGGTCGGCAAGGACATGAACGACGTGACGCGCATCGGCCGCGAACTCTCGAATCTCGGTCTCGACATCGAAGACGAAAACCTCGTCCGGCGCGAGTCGTTCGAACCTTACAGCCCCTTCGGACCGAACGAGCGCCCCGGATTCGGAGCGTTAGCTGACGTGGTCAGTCTCGCAGGCGGCTCAGAAATAGTCGAACTCGTCGTCGCCGACAACGCGCCAATCGTCGGTCGCACACTCGGGGAGATTGGCGACGACGAATTGCTCGATGACGACGTGCTCGTCGTCTCTATCGAACGCGACGACGACGCGCTCACGCCGCGCGGCGCAACCACAATCGAACCGGACGACGCGGTCACGCTGCTTTCCCGCGGCGCTGTCGACGAAGCGCCGATTCAGCTTTTTTCGTCTCCTGATTCGTCCGACACCGCGTAAAAAATCGCGTTCGTCGGAAGCCTTCGCGTTAGTCCGACGAGGACCCGAACGTCGTCGGAACGCTCACGTCAGCGTGCTCAGAGAGGAAGTACGCGGCGACGAAGAGTGTGACGACACCGACGCCAAGCAGCACAAGCGGATTGACGCCGTACCCACTTGCGAGGAACAGGCCCGTCGCAACTGTCCCGCAGAGAAGCGCGTACGGAATCTGTGTGTTGACGTGGTCGACGTGGTCCGCACCGGCGAACATCGACGACATAACCGTCGTGTCGCTGATAGGCGAACAGTGGTCACCAAACAGCGACCCGGTGAGAATCGCGCCGGTCGCACCCGCAAGCGGCGCGCTGAGTTGGACCGCGAGCGGCATCACAACGGGGAACATGATGCTCATCGTCCCCCACGACGTGCCGATAGCGAACGAGATGATGGCCGCAGTGATGAATACGACTGCGGGCAGCATTGGGGCCGTGATAATGCCCTGCGAGATGCTGACGACGTAGTCACCGACGCCGAGCGCTTCGCTGACAGAGCCGATAGTCCACGCCAGCGAGAGCACGGCGACGGGGAATATGACCATCTTGAAGCCCTCGAAGATGGAGTCGCTCACGTCTTCGAGTTCGACGCGGGCGTGGCCCACGAGAATCGCAAGGAGTAGCGCGCACGCCGAGAACACGCCCCAGAGAATTGCGTCTGCGGTAGCCGCACCTTTCAGCGCTTCGACGGGAGCCTTCGACGGCCACCCACCGGAGTAAAGCAGGCCGAAGCCGGTGACGGCGACGAGGGAAACGATGGGCGCGGCGAAGTACCACCAGCGCGCATCGACGTGGTCGGGCGTGACAATGTCTTCTTCGCGCGTCTCGATGAGGGGGTCGGCGTCGTCGCCGAGGACTTTCCCTTCGTTTCTTGCGCGCTCTTCTGCCTGCTTCATCGGGCCGAAGTCCCAGTCCATCACGATGAGAATGAACACGAGAGTGACCGCGAGCAGGCTGTAAAAGCGGAACGGGATGCTCTGAAGGAACACCACGAACGCACTCTTATCGACGCTGGAAATCGAACTGAGATGGTCTCTGATGAGGCCGACTTCGAAGCCGACCCACGTCGAGACGACGGCGACGCTGACCACGGGCGAGGTGGTCGAGTCGAGCAGATACGCGAGTTTCTCGCGGCTAATGTCGAACTTGTCGGTGATTGGCCGCATCACCGACCCAGTAATCATCGTACTCGCGTAGGAGTCGACGAAGATGAGCATCCCGAGGATGCCCGTGCCCAATTCCGCCTGTTTCCGCGTCTTGATTCGAGCGATGATGCGATTTGCGAGCGCGTTCATCCCACCCGAGAGGAAGATCATCCCGAGCATCGCACCCGAGAGGAACGTAAACAAGAGGAGTTTGCTGTTAAACGACGAGGTCACACTGTTGATGACCAACTGAAGGGAGTATGCCGCCCCACCAATAGGGTTCCATCCCACCAGAATGGTCGCACCTATCCAGATACCAGTAAAAAGTGACAGGAGCACCTGTCTGCTCGCCAACGTCATTATGATGGCGAAAAGCGCCGGGAGCAGACTGATAATCCCGTATGTCTCTGCGGACATGACAAATGTCCTGTCTCGGGGTTTCTAAGTTAAGAGTTTCCACTTCGAACACGAAGAATCAGACGTATTGAATGTGCCACCCTATCGTGGTCCATTCCTCCAATCGACAGGCCTCAGCCGTCTCTCGGTTTCAGGCCACCGTGTCGTACGCCTCGCGCATGACCTCGATAGCCTCTCGAAGCGACTCGGTATCGGTCGCATAGGAGAGGCGCGCGTAGCCGTATCCGTTCTCGCCGAACGCCTCGCCGGGGACGACGATGACGCCGCGGTCGATACACTCCTGAACGAACCCTTCCGGAACCTCGGGCATGGCGTAGAACGCGCCCTTCGGCGTCGGGACGTGCAGACCGATGTCTTCGAGTCCGTCGACGACGAGGTCACGACGCTCGCGGAAGGTTTCTGTCATCTCGTCGATGCGGTCCTGCGGGCCGGTGAGCGCCGCTTCGGCGGCAAACTGTGCGGGTGCGGAGGCACACGCCTGCACGTACTGGTGGACCCGAACCATGCGTTCGACCCGGCGCGACGAACCGTAGACCCAGCCGAGACGCCAGCCGGTCATCGAAAAGAGCTTCGACGCGGAGTTGACGACGACGACGTTGTCGGTTTCCGCGAACTCGATTGGCGAGCGGTGTTCGCCCTCGAAGACGGTGTACTCGTACACTTCGTCGGAGATACACAGCACGTCGTGTTCGTCGGCGATGCGGGCGAACGCCTCGATGTCCTCCGGCGGTGAGACCGCTCCCGTGGGGTTGCCGGGACTGTTCACGATGAACGCTGCGGTATCCTCGGTGATGGCCTCTTCCACGTCGGCGGGGTCGAGCGCCAGGTCGTCACGAAGCGGAACGGGAACCGGTTCGCCGCCCGCGAGCTTCGCCAGCGCATCGTAGGAGACGAACCCCGGGTCGGGGATGATGACCTCGTCGCCCTCGTTCACGTGGGCTTCGATGGCGATGTGGAGCGCCTCGCTGCCACCGGCCGTGGCGATGATGTCGTCGGGGTCGAGGTCGACGCCCTGGTCGCGACGGTGCTTGTCGGCAATCGCTTCGCGGAGGCTCAGGATGCCCTTATTCTCGGTGTATCCGTCCGCCTCACCCGACTCGATGGCGTCGATAGCCGCCTGTCTGGCGTGGTCGGGAGCCGCGAAATCCGGTTGTCCCAGCCCGAGGTTGATGGCGTCTTCGCTCGCCGCTTCGAATACCTCGCGAATGCCGCTGATGGAAATTTGCTCCACCCGGTTGGAGAAGTGCGTCATATTCTATCCGGTGTCGGCATCCGGGATAGTTCTTCCCACGCATGGGCGACGCAAACTACTCGATTTATGGACATGTCTGTCACACACTGTCGAAATTGGGCGAACCACCATCCGACACACTGTCTGCGACTACCCGGACTTACTCCTGTGCCTCGCGTAACTCGTCGACGTGCGAATCGACGACCGACAGGGTCGCGTCGGCGTCGGCGTAGCCTTTCTCGTACTCCGTCATCGCCCGCTTGTAGTCGTTCAGGAACTTCGCCACGGCAGCTTCGAGTTCGTCGCTCATGGTGGTTCGTTGCCCCGTCATCGGATTTGAACCTTCGGCCATCGTCCACAGGAGTGTCGGTTTATCGCCGCATTCGGGACCGTCGATTTATCACCGCGCCTCGCCAACCCGCCGGTAGTGACGACCCTCCGATTCGAGGACGGAACCGTCCACGTCGAGACCGAGAACGCCGAGGCCGACACCGCGCTTTGCGACCGGCCGCGCGTCGAAGCCGACCCGAGAAGCGGCGGCTACCGAGCGCCCGCGATGTCCTACGCCGGACTCCGGGATGCCCTCGCCGCCGCTGGCGTCGATTTCGAGGACCGAATTGCGCCTGCCGCCGCCGCGAACCTCACACTTTCGACCACCTACGACCTCCGCGAGTACCAGCGGGCCGCCCTCGATTCGTGGCTCGATGCCGACAGTCGCGGCGTCGTGGAACTCCCGACTGGCGCGGGGAAAACGGTCATCGCTGTCGCCGCGATGGCTGCCCACTCGGTCCCGACGCTGGTCGTCGTCCCGACTATCGACCTTCAGGACCAGTGGATACGTGAACTCGAAACCGAGTTCGACGTGCCTGTCGGTCGCTTCGGCGGCGGCGAACAGACGCAGGAGGCGATTACGGTCTCGACCTACGACTCGGCGTATCTCCGCGCTGACGACGTG
>NZ_JBZRPK010000615.1:0-9882 GCF_058382125.1 Haloferax sp. s1 | reverse complement strand
TGCTAGTCTCCGTTGAGGACTGGCCCGAGTGGGGACCGAGTGTCTCGGCGGTTCGCGGTGTCGACGGGAAAAACGAAGCGGGGAGTCGTGGCGAGGTCCGCGTCGGTGGCATCTGGATTCCGTTCACTATCGAAACGTGCAACGACCACCGATGGACGTGGCGGGTCGCCGGAATTCCGGCGACGGGCCACCGAGTCGAAGCGGTTGGTATCGACCGGTGTGAGGTTGCATTCGAGATTCCACCACTCGCCGGTCCCTATGTGGTGGTCTGTGTGGCCGCGCTCCGCCGAATCGACCGGCTAGCAACGTCCGCGAAGAACAAACAGGGCTGAACAGGTGAACAGGCTCAGACGGGGTAAAAAGACTCTAAATAGGCTGAAACGAAGAGAACGAACTGACCCGGTTCAGAACGGACCGAACAGAAACAGTGCGACGGCGGCGATACCGACAAGGACGACGAGAAGAACGAAAATGAGTCCGGACCCCGACCCGGATTCCTGTTCAGCATCGGTTGCCGCCTGCTCGGCTTCTTCTTCGTCGATTTCGTTGAGGATGTCCTCGAACTCCGGTTCGTGTGGTTCGTGGTACTCGTCGATGACTTCGTCGGCGAGGTCGGTCTCTTCGAGTGCTGCTACGAGGTCGTCCAGTGTCTCCAAGGTGATTGGTACGTCAACCTCCTCTGGGTCGACGAGGAGTTCCGGCTCTTCGGGTGTATCCCCTGGTTCTTCGAGTTGCTCTTCGGTCGCAAAGGTGAATGCAAGCGTCTCTCGGGCACGTTCTTCGTCGCCCGTGGTCAGAAGTGTTCCCTCGATACCCCGCCCTTCACAGCGCTCGGCAAACGCCTCGACGGTCTGTTGGTCGAACGCCGCTTCGACGTCGACCCAGATAACTTCGGTCGGTTGTTGTTCGCCCGCGGGGGCCGCAAAGAGAAACATCCGACCGTCGCGTTTACTCCGCTTGGTTCTCCCGTCACGTGCTGCCCGGACTCGTTCGACGACGGTCGCTACGTCGTCAGTTTCGAGAAACGAGAGTAGGTTCGACAACGACACGTCGCTCATCACACGGACAGACAAAAGACCCTGAGATAAAGCTTCCCGGTACTCTGTGCAACCGAGACTGACTCGGTCGACGGACTCGCGTTCGCTTCCGACGGGCCGCCGTGGACATCCGATATAATTACCACTGTTTAACGTTTACATTATACTACAGTTTTACTACACCGGGTCACGTGATATGGAGTAGAGATTCAGATGAATCAACCAGTCGAGGGCGAGACGCAAACGTACGAGCGAACGTTCACGGTCGAGGATGTCCAGCAATTTGCAGAACTCTCCGGAGACGCACAGCCCCGACATACCGAACCGGATGCGGACGGACGAGTGATGGTCCAAGGGTTGTTGACGGCAACGCTTCCCACGAAGTTGGGCGGTGACAACGAAGTGTTAGCCCGGACGATGGAGTTCGAATTTCTGCAACCGGTCTACACCGGCGAGCCGATTACCTGTTCGTCGACGTACGACACGGTCGTCGAACGGGACGACCGCTACGAATTCACGTCTGACGTCGTGTGCGAGAAGGCGAACGGTGAGGCCGTGTTGGGCGCGACGGTCGAGGGAATAATCTGGAAGGACGATTAGTTCTCTCCCAGAGAGATACGTTCTGTGTGCTGGTGTCTTTGGTTCGTCGTAGGTTAGTTGCTTCACTTCCTCCTCTCTAAGTGCTGACGAGCGAACTCCAGAACCTCCGCTTAAGTATATTGAGAAACACACAATTGGAGTAGACCAGACACTCCTGTCGTCTTCACCACGGTGCGGTGCGTTTTCGACTCACTCAGACCACCAGTGTAGGGAACTTAAACATGCTACAACTGTGGTAATATTGTTCACGCTCGAAAGATATACCCAGCTAGGCATTGCATATCTCCCTAGAACGTGTCAATGATGGTGAAGAACATTCACGGTGATTCCCAGCTATGACTGACGCCTGGGACTCCGCAGGCTACATTGCGAGCTCTCGGTACCGCCGGGCAGTGTGTCGGTACCTTTCGGAGCACGGCTCTGGGCTTCCGTCGCGAATCGCGGCGGAGACTAACCTCGCGCAACCACACGTGTCTCGTGCGCTCTCGGAGCTTCGAGAGCGAGAAATCGTTGAACTACTGGTCCCTGAGTCCCAGCAGAAAGGTCGATTGTATGGACTGACCGACCTCGGTGAACTCGCGTACGAACGGGTCGCACTCGACCAAGAAGCGGAGGTTACCGTCGTCGACCCCGGTAACTTCCCGTCTCCCGAGCTAATCGAGGAACTGGAGTTGTCGTACGGCGATTCGCTTCGCGCGGTCGTCTGGTGTGAACCCGTCCAGACGTGGGTTCGGTTCTTCTCGCCTTCGCTTGCAGACCGCTACGACGAAGAGACGATGAAGACGCTCGTCTCGACACTCACGAACGAAGAAGCACTCGACGAACCATTAGCTGAGTTGTCCATCGGTGCACCCGACCTCGTCGCGTTCGCAATCGAGGAGACCCTCGTTGTCCGGATTCCGCTCGATGACGAAGTAAAACTCCTCGTCTCTCTCGACGTGGAGTTCGACACCGTCATCAGCGACCTTCGAGAGACCTGCCAGCAGTTGACGACTATGGCACTCGATTCGTAAGTCTCCCTTTCGGGTCTCACCTTCCATCCAGAATTCGTATCACAACGAAGCTGTGGTCAGTGGCGGTGGCTATCCTCTGCGCGCCGGGACTAAATGGTATTGGCATTCTAGCCATAATGGGGCCTAGATTTTGAAATACAGAATTATATAGTCGGATATAGTGTTTGGTAGTCCACTAGAACGAAGATTTTTATCTATGGTTTACAATTAATAATATGGCGTGGCCGCTGTCGCAGCCACAGAACATTCAGCCAGCCCAACGCGTGCTTCAGTGCCAGCCAATCAGTTGGTCGCGCCCCTGTGCCTCTTGGGGGTTCGACATCCCTGCCCCGGATTCGAACCCTTTCGTTTCGCCACTCGTAGCTGAGAGTCTCTTCAGACTGTCCCCGCACCCAAACATCGTCTCTTCTAGCCCGAAGGTACATCTTCCCCCTCTCCTAACCCCGCGTATGTACACCGGCAGGACGGACCAACCGTGCTGTCTCTGCGACGACCCGAAGACAGTCACTCGAATCGCTGTCCCGCCGCGGGCAGTGACACTGATGCAGAACGCCGCACCCATCGCGTGGCGCGACATCGTCGGCGACGTGACGCTTCAGTTCTGTGAGAGCGACTGGGAACTCGTTTCAGCGTTGGTTCTCGACCTCGATACACATCCGCTTTCGCGCTGTAACGTTGCGCGCGCCGACTTCAGCATCCGCGAGGATTTCGAGGCACTGTTGAACAGCACCCGCGACGAACCGGACCAGACCGAACAGGAACAGCAACTGCTTGCCGAGGCCCACGAGGTCGTTGGCAACGCGGACAACCCGATGGTCGAACAGCGCGACCTCGTCGAAGCACACGTCGTCATCCGCGCGATGGCCGAACTCGGCGTCGACCAGCACGCCTGAAGCTCCGTCGCCGAACTACGCACCCCATTTCACGGTCGGGGCGAACTACGCGCCGCTCCCCACGCCGAAGAGTCGCGTCGTTCCCCACGTCAAGACGACGATACCGACGATGAAGACGGCCAGCGCGCCCATCATCGGGAACGGGTCGAGCGTGGGACCGCCGAGAAACGGTCCGCGGACGATGAGAAACGAGGTTCCCATCGAGAGACCGAGACCGACGCTCGTGACGAGGGTGAAAAACAGCTTTGCGACGCCGATTGCGCGCGTGTCGCTCCGGAAGTTCATGCGGCCACATCTCATTGACCGCCTCTTGAACGATTTGGCCGTCTCACTGATGTTACCGATGGTACGACACGAGACGCGATTATCCGGAACTCACCGCTCGATTCGGAATCCCGTTACTCCCTCTGGTGACTCGTAGGTCACGTCAACCTCGTCGACGCTGGCCATCGGACTCCCGTCGTGGCACCACTGGACCATGGACTCCACATCGTCGCGCGGCCCTTCGAAAACGGCTTCGACGCGGCCGTCAGAGAGGTTCTTCACCCACCCGTCGACGCCGAGGTCACGGGCGGTGTCGCGGGTCGTCGCTCGGTAGTACACGCCCTGAACGTGACCGGACACGTACACGTGTGCGCGTGTTCGCGTGCTCTCGCTCATGCGCCGACGATTCGTCGTCCGGCGGCAAAGGCGTGACGTCTCACAGAACTGGCCACGGGAGCGTCGAGTCGGCCGTGCGCTCGCCTCTCACGCATCCCGCAAACCGTCAGCATCTAAGTGCGACCCTCCCAACGCTGGACTATGGAACTCTTCGGCACCGCCGGTATTCGCGGCAGCGTGACGGAGCGAGTGACACCGGAACTCGCCCTCGACGTCGGCCGCGCCGCCGGTCTCGCCGCACTCGAATCGGACAGTTCGGCCGAGTTCGTCGTCGGCCGCGACGGACGAACGAGCGGGCAGGGACTCGCCGCCGCAGTCGAGGCCGGACTGCTCTCGGCCGGTGCAGACGTGACCCGCGTGGGCGTCGTTCCGACGCCGGCGCTCGCGTTCGCCTCGCAGGGCCGCCGCGGCATCATGCTCACCGCCTCGCACAACCCGCCGACCGACAACGGTATCAAGATGTTCGTCGACGGCGAGGAGTACGACCGTGACCTCGAACGAGGCATCGAAACTCGCGTCGAGTCCAGTGCGAACCCTGTCGAGTGGGACCACTGGGGCGCACGTGGAACGAGCGGCGTCCTCGACGACTACCGCGAAACTATCGTCGACTTCGCCTCCGAGCATGGCTCGGACCTCGACGGTCTTCGCGTCGCCGTCGACTGCGGAAACGGCATGTCCGCACTCGGCACGCCGCAGGTACTCTGCGACCTCGGCGCTCACGTCGTCACGCTGAACGCGCAAATCGACGGCCACTTCCCCGGTCGCGAATCGAAGCCGACGCCCGAGACACTGATGGACCTTCGAGCGTTCGTCGCTGAGGGCGACTTCGACTTCGGTATCGGTCACGACGGCGACTCCGACCGCATCGTCATCATCGACGACGAGGGCGAAATCGTCCACGAGGACACGATTATCGCCATCGTCGCCGAGCACTACGTTCGGGTTTCCGACGTTTCTGACCCCGTTATCGTCACGACGCCGAACGCATCCGGGCGCATCGACGAGCGCGTCCGCGAAGCGGGCGGCCGGGTTGAGCGCGTCCGCCTCGGCGCACTCCACGAGGGTATCGCCAGCGCCCGTGCCGACGGCGGCGACGTGGTGTTCGCGGCCGAACCGTGGAAGCACATCCATCCGTCTCTCGGCGGCTGGATTGACGGCGTCGCCTCCGCGGCACTCATTGCCCGCCTCGCGGCCGAGTCCGGCATGGACGGACTGCGTGAGCCGGTCACGGAGCGCCCCTACCGCAAGGTTAGCGTTTCCTGCCCCGACGAAAAGAAGGCGGTCGCGATGGCAGCACTCGAAACGTCGCTCCCGGACGCGATGGACCCCGAGTCCGTCGACACCGAGTACGGCGTCCGACTGGAGTTCGCCGACGCATCGTGGACGCTCGTCCGGCCCTCGGGGACCGAACCATACATCCGCGTCTACGCGGAGGCCGACGACGTGGATGCGCTCGTCGACGAGGTGACGACCGTCGTCGAAGCAGAAATCGAAC
Source organism: Haloferax sp. s1 (assembly GCF_058382125.1). Lineage (NCBI taxonomy): Archaea > Methanobacteriati > Methanobacteriota > Halobacteria > Halobacteriales > Haloferacaceae > Haloferax > Haloferax sp. s1. Next base: position 4,184 of record NZ_JBZRPK010000615.1, on the reverse strand, counting down.
ACGCATAGGCTGGGCCGTTTCCGGTCCTGCAGGACGCCGTCACCGCAATCTTGCGCTATCGGAACATTCTGCCCTTCCCGGACGCTGTCACCACGGAACAAATTGAATTCATTTGTCATTCTGGTGGTTGAGTTCGGACATCTGATGGCTTTGAACTCCGAAACGACACCTTTATGCAATTTTCGGAGCCGCTATCTCAATAGGTGACCATAGATATGGACAGACGCTCTTTTGTTAAAGCGGCAGGGATTGCGGGCATTACGGGTCTCGCAGGGTGTACTGGCGGCCCAAGCGAGGGCGGCGAAACCACGACGACCGAACACGGTAGTGACGAGAAAACCACGACGGACGCACAGACGACCGATGGATCCGCTCCGGCGGCCAACGTCGGAATGGTCTACGCGCTCGGCGGCCTCGGCGACAAGTCGTTCAACGACGCGGCAAAGCGGGGCATCGAGCAGGCGAAGACGGAACTCGGAATCGAGTACCAAGAAGCACAGCCGTCTGCGTCCGAGGAGTTCCCGCAGTACCAGCGTCGCTTCGCGCAGTCGACGAGTCCGGACTACGACCTCGTCTCGTGTATCGGCTTCGCACAGAAGTCCGCGCTGAAGGAGACGGCACCGAACTTCCCGGACCAGAAGTTCATGCTCGTCGACGACAAGCTTCCTGAGCTGGACAACGTCGCAAGCTACGTGTTCCGTGAGGAACAGGGCTCCTTCCAGGTTGGCTATCTCGCCGGACTGCTCACGACGCAGGAGTTCGCTGCTGGCGCTGGCGAGACGACGCCCGACAAGAAGCGCGTTGGCTTCGTCGGCGGTGTCGACGCCCCGCTTATCAAGAAGTTCCAGGCCGGCTACGAAGCCGGTGTGAAGCACGCTGACGAGGAAATTACGGTTGACGTCGCCTACGCCGGGTCGTTCTCCGACTCCGCGAAGGGGAAGGAAATCGCCGTCTCGATGTACGATAAGGGTGCGGACATCGTCTACCACGCGGCGGGTGCGACCGGTCTCGGTGTCTTCGAAGCCGCAGAGGAGAAGGGTAAGTTCGCAATCGGTGTCGACTCCGACCAGTCCGTGACCGAGCCGAAATACGCCGACGTTATCCTCGCATCGATGGTCAAGCGCGTCGAGACGCCTGTCTTCACGTCTGTCGGAAACGTCGTGAACGACGAGTTCAAGGGTGGCTCTGTCACGACGCTCGGCCTCGAAGAAGACGGTATCGCCGCCGTCTACGGTAACGAACTCGGCTCCGAGATTCCGCAGGAAGTCAAGGATAAACTCACGAAGTCCCGCGAGTCCATTATCGCCGGCGACATCGAAGTCCCGACGACGACCGAATAAGCGGCGACACGACGCACGGTTTTCTTTCGACGCGTGTTACATGGAGCGACTGCACCGAGCGTTCACCATCTCGACTCCTGAACTCTGGTGTGAGTCGACCCGACACCTCCGACAAGCTCTGTGGGTATCGACCGGCGGAAATGATGATTTGGTGAACAATTCGAATCTCCCGTAAATCGGCGCGACAAACCGTGTGGACGACTCCCGCGGCGACTCGAATACCACGAGTTTAAGCAAACCCCCCCGAAAAATGGGTTAAGATGAGCACCGCTGTTCATCTCGACGAAATTACCAAACGGTTCCCCGGCGTCGTAGCCAACGACGACGTGGACCTGACCGTCGAGCGCGGCACGGTGCACGCACTTCTGGGAGAAAACGGGGCCGGCAAGACGACGTTGATGAACATCCTCTACGGGCTCTATGAACCCACAGAGGGGACCGTCTACGTTAATGATGAACCGCGGGATTTCGACTCCCCTGCGGATGCAATCGCCGCCGGTATCGGTATGATCCACCAGCACTTCATGCTGGTCGACCCCATGACGGTCGCCGAGAACATCGTCCTCGGCAACGAACCGCGAAAGTGGTTCGGAACGACCGTCGACCGGGAGCGCGCGCGCCAAGAGGTCATCGACCTCTCGAACCGATACGGATTCGACGTGAACCCCGACGACACTATCGAAGACGTAAGTGTCGGCGTTCAACAGCGCGTCGAAATTCTGAAAGCACTCTATCGCGGTGCAGATATCCTCATTCTGGACGAGCCGACTGCGGTTCTCACGCCGCAGGAGGTCGAAGAACTGTTCCACGTCTTCGAGGAACTCACAGCGCAGGGCAAGACGATTATTTTCATCAGCCACAAGCTCGGCGAGGCGATGCACGCCGCCGACGACATCACCGTTCTCCGCAACGGGAAGAACGTGGGGACGGTGAAGGCTGACGAGACCTCGAACGAGGAACTCGCTGAACTAATGGTCGGTCGCGAAGTCCTTCTCGAACCGAAGGCCGAACCGAACGAGCCGGGTACCGAGATTCTCTCGGTCGACGGACTCCACGCGGACGACAACCGCGGGATTCCGGCGGTCTCCGACGTCTCGTTCGATATTCGAGAGGGCGAAGTCTTCGGTATCGCCGGCGTCGACGGCAACGGACAGTCACAACTTGTCGAGGCGATCACCGGCCTCCGAACCCCGACCGACGGGCGAGTCACCTACAAAGGACGGGATATCACCAGTGCGTCTCGCCGGTCCCGAATCGACGACGGCATGGCCTATATCCCCGAAGACCGCCACGAGCGAGGACTCGTGATGGACTTCGACCTCGTCCAGAACAGTATCCTCGGTAGTCAACACAACCCGAAATTCTCCTCGGGCGGACAGATTGACTGGCCCGGCGCGCGCGGCCACACCGAGCGAATCATCGACGAGTACGACGTGCGGCCACCGCACGCCGACGCAGACGCCGAGTCCTTCTCGGGCGGCAACCAGCAGAAGTTCATCGTCGGCCGCGAATTCGAGCGCGAACCCGACTTCGTCGTCGCCACCCATCCGACGCGCGGTGTGGACATCGGTGCGATGGAGTTCATCCACGAGCGTCTCTTGGACCTCCGACGACAGGGGAAGGCGGTCCTCCTCGTCTCCTCGAAACTCGACGAGGTACAGGGACTCTCCGACCGCCTCGGCGTCATGCACGACGGCGAACTCATGGATATCGTAGACCCACGCAACACCACCGAAGAAGAGATTGGCTTGCTTATGGCCGGTGAACGACCCGAATCCGTAGAAACCAGTACGGAAACTCCTGTAGGTGACGTTCAATGAGTGCGAGAGGAGGGGTAAAAACCGTCCTTCGGCGACTCACGGACGCTTCGGTGGCCGAACGGATTCTCATTAGTTTCGCCGCGCTCGTCATGGCGACGCTCATCGGTGCGGCCATCGTCCTCGTTTCGGGACGCGTCGCCACATGTCAGACGGCAGCGACAACACTGTTCGGTGTCGGTTTCTGTTACGACCCGGTTGATGTGTACCTCGTCTTGTTCAACGGAGCGCTCGGCCAACCTTTCCTTCTGGACGACCCCGCGTTGTTTAATCCGAACTGGAACCCGCTTAACTTCGGTCTCGCCTTCACGCTCAAGGAGACGACGCTTCTCATCTTCACCGGGCTTTCGGTGGCCGTCGCCTTCCGTGCAGGCCTGTTTAACATCGGGACGCAAGGACAACTCGTCCTCGGTGGGCTCGCGACGGCGCTGTTCGCGGTCTTCATCGCACCGTTCCTTCCGGCAGGCATCATTGGTGGCATCATCCTGATTCCGCTCGCCGTTCTCGTGGGCGCGTTAGTCGGCGGTCTCTACGGCGCGATTCCGGGTGCGTTGAAGGCCTACTCCGATGCGAATGAGGTCATCACGACCATCATGCTGAACTTCATCGCGGCGGGCATCGCAAAGGTGCTCGTCAGCGAGTTCTTCCGCAACCCCGACTCGCAGGTCATCGAGACAGCGCCGATTCCGGACTGGGGGACACTCCTTCCGGTGGCGTTTCCGAAAGGCAGCGACTTCTCGATTCTCGCGCTTGTGTTCGGTCTCGCCCTGGTTGTCGCCGTCTGGTATCTGCTCGAACGGACGTCGTTCGGCTACGACCTGCGGACGAGCGGTGAACAGCCAGAAGCCGCCGAGTACGGCGGTGTCGACGCCAAGCGAACGACCGTCACCAGCATGTTCCTTTCCGGTGCGCTTGGCGGCATCGGCGGGGCTATCTGGGTTCTCATGGTCATCGGAAACTGGCTCACTGACGTTCCGTCTCTTGGGTTCGACGGCATCACCGTCTCCATTCTCGCGGGGAACAACCC
>NZ_JBZRPK010000038.1:0-664 GCF_058382125.1 Haloferax sp. s1 | reverse complement strand
GTACGCAGATACTTCGGTTGAAGTACACATCTTGCTGTCCTCCAGAGTTGACCCTCGGACGGCAGAGCGTACTAGCCCCTCGCGGGGCTAGTAACACCCCACGAGGGATTCATTGTGTGGCCTGAATCCCGCAGGATCAGGCCTCTCTTGTTGGCTTTACAAGCCTTAACGCGATCAAAGACCAGTCAGAAGTCGGCACCGTTTCCGGTCAGGGCAAATTTCGAACCCCTATTCCAGCGGTTACAGCCGGACATTCGCTTTTTCTGACCTCCTCTACCACGCATCCCCAACAGCGTCCCTTACGGTTGGCCTGCCTTGCGGCGGGAATACGGGCTTACCGAGTTCCAGATCCATCACACGGACGGGTTAGGTCCTGCCTATCCACCGGTGGCTGTATGTCAGCGTACCCCCAGATGTAAGAGAGGTATCCAGCCACGCACCTTTTGGTCAAAGCCTGACAGCAACTTTGGCTTTTTGCGGTTGACGGTGTTTATCAGCAGTTCACTTACGTTGACCATACCGACCAGCCTAGCGCCTCGCACCCGCATGTTGCTTGCAGGCTCTGAGTCCGGTTTCGCAACCGGGGACTCACCCAAAACTGGGGGCTACATTGTCAGGAAGCTTCGCACAACACCGTTACCAGTGATGCACTATCCCTAGGCTA
>NZ_JBZRPK010000039.1:0-668 GCF_058382125.1 Haloferax sp. s1 | reverse complement strand
ACTCTGTCCGGTAAGCTGAAAAGCTATAGTCAGCATCGCTGCTGTAGAGCCAAAGGCATGCATTTTCAGGCTGTGTAAGCCCGTTGGAGTCGTCGATGCTGAATCCCTGCGCGTTATAGATCGGCGCTCCGGATTGAGGAATTTCGTCGGAATTCTCCTGCTTATAGGCAATCCTAAGAAGGGAACCGCCCGCTGTGTTGCTGGATGTCGGGCGGGATGAGGTTGCAATCCAGCGCTCGTCGGCTGACACGGCACCGTTTGGAATACCTTCTGTCGCATTCCCCTGCTGGTTTTTACCTGCAAAGTTAATGAAGACATTGCCCGTGAATTCAGGGTTACTGTCATCAGGTGTTTCCAGTTGGAGAACCGGGGTCATCTCGAACCCGGAATAGGAGGGGGTGTTTGAGTTCTCGAGCTTCCATGAAGTGGCCGCATTCTCGTCATTGTCTTGCCCGCTGCCCGTGAAGTCCCATGTCCCCAGGCTTGCTTGAGCGACATCGATACCCCCCTTTGACGCGGGCTTCAGTTCAAATCCCGCAAAGCGATAATCGGCAGTGGAGCTATCCGGGCTAAAGGACTCTTCTCCACTCCATTCGGACAGGTTGAGTTCTATGGTACTGATCGCCTGTTGCTCAAGAACCCCTTCCCGTTCATACCCTGTATCGTCC
>NZ_JBZRPK010000040.1:0-676 GCF_058382125.1 Haloferax sp. s1 | reverse complement strand
GGGTCGGGAGGTTCAGCCGGCCGGTGGCCTCAAAACCCAGTACCGTTGCCTCCTTGGCGTTGCTCACGCGGCGGATGGTGCCTGTCGTTGAGGGGATCAGTTCCTCTTCCAGAGCATTGGTGTAGTCCTTGGCGAAGATTCCGGCGGAGACGAGCTCGCCCGGCGACGGGAACCACTCCCAACGCACGTCAACCGACTCGATCTCGGCAGGCTTGAGGCCCGGATTACCCGTGAACTGTTCGTTGGTATCCGGGTCGCGGTAACGGACACCGGTACCGTTCGGATCACCGCCGATCTCATTGAGCGTCGGACGCGAGATAGTTTTACCCAGCGCTACCCGGGCCTGCATATCGTCCGCAAAGAACCAGGTACCCGACAGCGACGGCAGCAGGTTCGACTCCTCAAAGCCCGCGACCACTGGATCGTCGGTGGTCTTCAGGCTCTCGACCTCGTAATCGGCGCTCTCACCTCGCAGGCCGGCAACCACACGCAGCGTGTCCGCCCAGCCAAAGTCGGCCTTGAGGTAAGCCGCCTGAACGTCAGCAGTACCCTCGTAGAAGTCCGTCTGATTGGAGTTGTCACCCACTTCAACACCGTTGCCGATATTGCCCGGCGCAAGGATCTCCTCAATGGGGTCGCTCGTGTCCACCGCATTGGGGTCCGGACGCAGGCCGAG
>NZ_JBZRPK010000043.1:0-682 GCF_058382125.1 Haloferax sp. s1 | reverse complement strand
CCTCGGGCCTCCCCTCGATGTCCGGAACCGGCCCCACGAACGCGTTCCCCGTCTCGCCTCGGCGGTCGTCCGGAATCCCCCCCACGGCCGCGTCGGCCACCCCCTCGTGCTCGAACAGCAACTCCTCGACCTCGCGCGGATAGACGTTGTACCCCGCCGTGTTTATCATGTCCTTCTTCCGGTCTACGACATAGAAGAAGTCGTTCTCGTCCCAGTAGCCGATGTCGCCGGTGTGGAACCATCGCTTTCCGTTCTGCTCGCTGAATGCCTCCTCGTTCGCATCGGGCAGTCTGGCGTACCCCTTCATCACGTTCGGCCCGGCGACGACGAGTTCGCCGGTTATCTCGTCTAGGTCGACCTCGTCTTCGTCGACCGGCCCCTCCTCTATTCGGGGACGCTCTGCGAAATCATCGTCGACGATTTTCGCGTCCACGCTGGGGAGCGGCCTTCCGATGCTCCCGACCCGACGACCCTGTTCGGGCGAGTTGAAGTGGGTGATGGGACTGGTCTCGGTCAGCCCGTACCCCTCGTAGATATTCACGTCGTAGAGGTCCTCGAATCGCCGAAGCACCTCGACGGGGATGCCGGACCCGCCGACGCCTGCGAGGCGGACCGACGAAAGGTCGAACTCCTCGGCGTTCGGTTGGTTGATGATGTCGTTGTACATCGCTGGGACGCCGTG
>NZ_JBZRPK010000042.1:0-682 GCF_058382125.1 Haloferax sp. s1 | reverse complement strand
CGGCATCACGAGCGCCGCCGCCAACGCGCTCGACAGAGACGACGGCACGGGCACGCTTCAGCCCGGCAGCCAGGCCGACGCCGTCGTGCTCGACATCCCGTCTGCGAGACACCTCTCGTACCGGTTCGACACGAATCCCGTTTCGACCGTGCTGAAATCGGGGGTGATCGTCCATGAGTGAGTCCGCCCTTCCCGACACCGTCGTCGTCGACGGCGAGTCGCTGACGCCCGAGGATGTCGTCGCGGTCGCCCGACACGACGCTCCCGTCGAACTCCCCGACGAGGCGTGGGAGAAGATGCGCGACTCGCGCGAACGAGTCGAATCCGTCCTCGACTCCGGTGAGCCGGTTTACGGCGTCAACACGGGATTCGGTCACCTCGTCGAGACCCACATCGACCGCGAAGACATCGAACGTCTTCAGACGAACCTCATCCGGAGTCACGCCGCCGGTGCGGGCCGCGAACTCACTCGCTCGGAAGTTCGTGCGATGATGGTCACCCGTGCGAACACACTCGCAAAGGGATTTTCGGGGATTCGACCCTCCGTGGCCGAACTGCTCGTCTCGATGCTCAACGAGGGTGTCCACCCCCTGGCCCTTATACACATCTGACGGTGCCGACGATCTTACGCGCTTCCATCTCCAGCTAATGCATCGGATCCTTCCATATCTCATTCGTCATA
>NZ_JBZRPK010000041.1:0-682 GCF_058382125.1 Haloferax sp. s1 | reverse complement strand
CGCTTGCTGGGTGGGGGTTACGGCCCTCCGAGGTTGCCGCGTTGCACGTCGACCAGGTGGTCTTGGATGCTGAAGACCCACATCTGTCGTTCGGTGATGGAGAGCGGAAGAACGGTCCTGGTGAGGTGACGCTATTGTATGGTGTGGACGTCGTCGCTGACCGGATTGATGCGCTTTCCGACCGTGAGACGTGGAACGGGTATCTGTTCCCCTCTCGGTCGTCGTCGACGGGCCACGTGTCCGTGAGTACAGTTCGGCGTCGGTTCAAACGGCTGGCTGACCGTGCGGGAGTGGTCATCGACGGGGATACGCCGACGCCGAAGATGGGGCGGCGATTCTGGTACTCGGCGTATCAGGAAGCTGTTGGTGAAGTTCTCGAGGGGTTAGAGGGAGTCGCTGAAGACCAGGGGAGTTCATCGACGGAAGTTGTGCTACGGAACTATCTGTCGAGGGAGCAGGAGCGGAGAGCGAGGCGGAGACGGATGGAAGAGAAGTTGGAAACGGCGTTTGACAAGCAGAGATGTGGCACCTGTAACAGCCAGAACAACAGGATTTCTGACCTGTGACAACAGTCGTACTCGTCAACTGTCGGCATTGGCGGCACTGTCTAGTTAGTAATCTCCTCAACCGGTGTTCGTCCATCAAGCGATTGATGCGGTCGGTGGAAGTTATAGTATTGCAC
>NZ_JBZRPK010000616.1:0-10004 GCF_058382125.1 Haloferax sp. s1 | reverse complement strand
GTCTTTGTCCTCGACGAGAGTCGAGAGCGCCACGACGGCGATCTCGACGCCCGTCCGTTCGACTTCCATCCCGCGCTCGTCCACGATGTACTCGCCGAGGCGAATCTCCTCGTCGCTGATACGCAGACCATGGTTACCGAAGCGGCGCTCCTCGGGACACCCGCTATCCGGTCGAACACCTTCGTCGGCGAAAACGACATGGGAAACTTCGTCGAACTCGAACGAGAGGGCCTCATCTCCAATTTCAAGTCGTTCGACGAGGTCAAAGCGCGCGCGGAAGAACTGCTCACCGACGACGGAGCCAAACAGCGCTGGGCCGAGCGACGAGACGACTTCCTCGCAGACAAAGTCAACTTATCCGAAGTTATCGTCCAAGTCGCACTGAACTACGGTTCGGTCGAATCCGTCGATTCGCTGTCCCGACACACCGTCCCGGTACGATGACCTACGCCCTGTAAATGGGACCCTACACACCTTGTCACGTGGTCTCCGAATGCCGTCAATCGCTCCATAACTAACCGCCTAACGACCCATCTTGGCATTGAGTGGCACAGTCCAGCGCCCGCCTCGACTCACGCTCATCATGACTACGAAGAAGCTCACCTCATCATGAACGACAAGAAGACGCTCCTCATTGTCGGACCGAAGGGAACCGGTGGTATCGACCGATACATCACCGAACAGCGGCGCTACCTCGAAGACCGGATGCATGTCCGACTCTACACGCGGTACACCGCTCCAAAGGGCGATGGACTCGAACGAGCCACTCGAATGATTCTGTCCTCGCTGTACGCTATCCTCCTCTTTCCGTTTCAGTCCCGCCCGGACATCGTCCACGTTCACTCTTCGCACACGTACTCATTCTTCCGCTCGGCGTTTTTCGTTCTCTTTTCGGCGTACGTCTGGCGCGTCCCCGTGGTCCTCCACATTCACGGCTCGTCGTTCGACGAGTTCCTCGCGACGGACTCGCGTCTCGTCCGACGCCTCCAATCGGCCGTTTTTGACACCGTTGACGATGTGGTCGTCCTCTCTGAGTACTGGCGCGGACTCGTCGCCCAACTCGCCGACGAAGAGAAAGTCCACGTCATAGCCAACGCTGTCGACCCTACCGAGTACGACCCGACGTATCCGACCGGCCCTGTTCACCTCGTCTTCATTTCGAATCTCATCGAACGGAAAGGTATCGACGAACTCCTCGACGCCATCGAGGTGCTGGCGTCGATGCCGGACCTTTCATTCGAGGTGAGCATCGGCGGCGGCGGTCCGTTCGCCAACCGCGTCGAAGCCATCGCATCGGAGCACGACAACGTGACCTACTACGGGTTCGTCCCGGAGGCCAAAAAGCAAGAACTCATCAGTCGCGGGACGGTGTTCGTGCTTCCGACCCACGCCGAGGGTCTCCCCATTGCAATGCTCGAAGGCATGGCTGGCGGAAACGCGGTTGTGTCCACGCCCGTCGGGAGCATTCCCGAGGTCATCACTGACGACCGCGGCATCCTGGTCACGCCGGGTGAAGCACGGGAGTTGGCGGAGGCACTCGCTCACCTCATCGCCAATCCCGAAGAAGCAGTTCGGATGGGTCGGACGAACAGAACACTCATCGAAGAGCGCTACTCGTGGCAGTCGAATGCTGACAACCTCGTGGAGATGTACGCGGACGCGAACTAGCCGGAGACGAATTTTCAAATATCCCTCTGCTCATCTCATCTTTTCTCCTCTCTCCACACCCCTCTGCTCATCTTTTCTCCTCTCTCCACACTCCTCTGCTCACTACCTCGGCCGCTCGATTTAGGCGAGCCTACTGGTTCGGACCACAAGTGTTTAACTGGCGGTAGTGTCACCAATCAGTTGAAACACCACCTCAGCCCCGCCCGTATGACCAATTCCCTCCCAATCGACAGACGCACACTCGTTGCCCTCTTGATTCTTGGAGCCGTGCTCCTCGCCAGCATCTGGGCGACCGGGACAGTGATGACTGACAACAGTCCGTCCAGTCCATCAGTCGACGCGAACGTGAGCGAGCGCTACCGTTCCATCGACGCCCTCAACGCGACTCGAACAGTTGTCCTGCAGCGCAACGGAACGGTAACGACCCAAACCGTCGCTGACGTGACTCTCGTGCCCGGAACTGACCACAAGCGAGTTCGGTTCCAGAATGATACGTCGCGTCGCTACGAACTGCAAGTTTCCAATGGTTCGACTCTCTGGCTCCACGACAGGGACCAGCGTGTCGTTACTGCTATCGAGTTGACCGGCCCGCCAACCGGGTCGGCGATGTCCGGCCGTCTCCAGCGACTCGTCACGGCGGCGGGCCTGACAGACGGGTCTGGGCGACCACAGCCTCCGGATGTGGCACCGCTTCCGGTTGTACCGCGCCACACTGCCCGTTCCCCAGCGGACGACGAAGCTGGTGGGTACACTGTCGAGTACGTCGAGACCGCCTCGGTCGGCGGTCGGGACGCATACGTGCTCAGCGTTCGTCCCACTACGAACCAAACCGACACGCACTATCGACAGCGTCTCTGGCTCGACACGGAACGGTTCTACCCGCTGCGCAAACAGACTGCATGGACTGTCGACGGAACCCAGCGGTCGGTGACGACCACGTATACGGACGTGACGTTCGATCCGCAGGTATCGGCGGATACGTTCCGCCCGGAAATTGGCTCCGAGACGACGGTTCAGCGTCCGGAGACCCCCGAAACAGAGTGGTACCGCAGTGTCGACCGCTTAGCGGCACAGACTTCTATTACGGTGCCAAACCCGTCGATTCCGTCCGAATTCGAGCTGACGTATGCCACCCAGACCACCGGGCGCGTCCAGAGTGTCGGACTCCGGTACGCGACGGAGGGTCGACTGCTCACAATTTCCAAGTACAACATGACCTACGCCATCGATTCCGAAGAGCGGGACCTGACTGTCGATGGCCGGCCAGCGACGCTCGACTACGGGCCGACGACCTCGCTCTCTTGGACCTGTGACCAGTACCGGTACACTGTCCGGGGTACCGGCGTCAGCACGGAGCAACTTGTCGAAGTCGGCCGGTCGGTCGGCTGTTCGGCTTCGTGAACAAGGGGTAGTTTCTGACTCAGAAACTCCCCCCACCTTTATATTATCCGACGGGTCCTCCGTTGAACTGCGATGGATGTCTCGGAGTAAACAAGGTGCTTGCCCGCACCTGTGCCTCATCTCCTATCCGTCGCAGTATCACGGTAACTCCCGTGGTCCCCGCTGACGTGTGATTAAGCCCTCCAAAACACACTCGAATCCACTGCCCCACAAGCTATCTGCACTCCGCTGTCGGCTCGTCCCTGCCGAATTACTGACCCAGAAACCAGTCAGGCTTTTTATTCGGCTTGCGGTCTTCCAGTCGAAGCGTGAGTGAGGATCCGGAGCTGAGTGATATTCTCGACATCCTCAGCGACGAGTACGCCCGGGACATCCTCGCAGCAACAAGTGTCAAGCCTATGTCCGCGCAAGAACTCGCCAACCAATGTGAGATGTCTAAGCCGACGGTGTACCGGCGGGTCGAACAATTGCAGGAATACGATCTCGTAGAAGAACAGACGAAGATACAGACTAGCGGCAACCACTACAATGTCTACGCGGCCACGCTCTCGGAGTTCTCCCTCGAGTTGGACGAAGGTGCCTTCGAGACATCCGTGACGCGAAGCCAGCCGGAAGCGTTCCCCGGCCAACAGGAGACAGACACCGCGGACCGCTTCAAGAAAATGTGGGAACACCTCTGAGATGGTCGGACTATCTGCGGTAGTCGACTGGCTTATCATCGGGCTCGCCTTCGGCTCGACGCTCGTCGGCGGTTACGTGGGCTATCAGGCCTACCGAGGATATCGCCGCCACGATAGTCGGACAATGCGGGCGCTGTCGCTGGGGCTGTTTCTCCTCACGGCCGTCGCGTTCAGCGTCGCGTTCGTCGGCTCATTGCTCCTCCGAGAAGGGTACATCGGGCTGCGCTATCAGCGTCCCTTGACACTTGTCACGCGCACGTTCCAGTTCTTCGGCGTGCTCCTCATCGCCTACTCGTTACATTCCCGGGAATGACCTTGCGCCCACGTTCTGCCTTCTAGAATCTCGGGCTCTCAATTCCGAAATCGAATTCCTCGGACGCGACGGACTGTCTCTCACTTCACTACTCTCTCCGACTCGTGTAGACTTCGACGGTATCTGACCGTCAGTCAGCGGTTTGCGTGGCGTCTTCTGTGGGCTGCGCCGCCACCTCGTCGGTCGTGGCCTGTTCTTCGCGGTCGATATACTTTCGAACCCAGAGTTCGCCCGTAATGATACCCGAGATGGCGCTCATGTGTTCGGCTTCGCCGGTTAGCTCTTCGAGCTGGAGGCGGCGAATCTCGTCGGCATCGAAGTACGGGCGCTCGCACGCGGAGTCGAGCAGGTCGTCGACACGCTCGCGGAGCGCGCGGTTTTGACGGTACCACTCTCCGACCATCGACCGACCGCCGTAGGTGTGGACATCACCGATAACATGCTCACGGATGCGGTCGACAGAGGTGCCAACGACGAAACCAGCGGCGTGTTGCCACATCGGGCGCGCGGGCGGGACTTTGGTTCGTTCGTAGGGGATGTCGGCCAGTCGGCTGTCGAGTCGTCGAACCAGCTCTATTTTCGGGTAGGCGGTTCCGGCGGGAACCGCCCCGTTCGTGAACGGAATCGAGCCGACACGGTGCGAAAGCGGCATTCGGGTTACTGCGTCGAGGAATTCGGTGTCGCTGAAGGGGACGCGCGTCCCGGCTTGACTCTCTGCGATGGGGTTGCTCGCAAAGTCACATCGCGGGAAGTAGTTCCGATAGTAGCAGTCTAGCGCGGTACTGTAGAGGTCGGACTGGTTGCTTTTGAGCACCTCCTCGCGGTAGGTCGTCATCGGGTCGAAACTCGTCCGAAGGAGTTTGCGTGCTTCGTCGATGTCGATGCGGTGTTTGGCGCGGTAGAGCGCCGCTTCGGGTGACTTGCTTCGTTCCACTGCGGCCCGTCCGATGCCGTCGCCCATCATCCCGCCTTGTCCACACCCTTCGATGAGAATGTCGGGTACCTCGGGGATGTTGAACACCGCAGAGAGGTTGGTGAACGTCGACAACCCGACCATCCCGCTCGTCAGTTGGACGGATTTGTCGAAATTGTCCACGAAGCCGTCGGAATCGAGCATCACACGCTTGTTTTCGACGCCGAGTACGTCCGAGACGCGGGCGGCGAGTTCGAGGTTGCTTCCGTTTGCGGGGTTCGAGTCGTAGGTGTACGTCGTGATGTCGTGGTAGCGACTCAGTTCCGAGGCCATCGAGCGACTGTCGAGACCGCCGGAGAGCCACAGGCCGACATCGCCGTCCACCGTCTCCGCCATGTCGGCGATGACCGATTGATACGCCTCGGTGAGGTCGTCGAGGTACGAGTCGTCGTCGCTCTGTTCGAACGTGTGGTGCCAGTAGGATTCTATTTCGTAGCCCGAACCAGCCTCGTATTCGAGTACGGAACCGGACGGGAGGTAGTTAACACCCTGAACGAGCGTCTTGTCGCCCCAGACGTGACCAATCAGCAGCAGGTCACTGATAGCGCGTTCGTCGACCTGCGGGTCGTCGAGTAGTGTGGTGAGCGCTCCGACTTCGGTTCCGAACGCGAACGGCTCGCCGTTTTCCTCGTCGCCGTCGACGTAGAAACACTGTCGCGTTCCCAGTTTATCGCTGGTGACGACGATTCGCCCGGTAGCGCCGTCGATAGCAACGATGAGAAACGTTCCGTCGAGTTCGGGCAGGAGTGCGTGCGGGTCATCGAGGAGTTTCTCGAACAGCGTGTCGGTGTCGAGACCGAGTTCATCGAGGTTCGTGACCACGCCGTAGACAGCCCCTACACGCGAACCGTCTTCCCAGAGCGTGCATCCCTTGGGGTCTTTCGCTCCGTGGTGGAGGACTGAGACACCGAACCCGTCGGTAGAAAGCGTTGCGGACTCATACCAGTCTTCGTGGTACAACTCGGCGGCACACGCTCCGAGGGTTGTGTCGTCGAGCGCTCCGCCGACAAACCCAGTCATGACCACCACTCGCTGCGGATTCGTTCACGGGTACGTGCCGAGACTGCTGTAAGTAGCATCGATACCCAGATATCTGCTAGCGTTGGGTTTTGTTATCGCGCGCCTATACTCGGTTGAATAGCCGATAGCGACCTCACAGGCGCATCTTCGCTGTCTATTCGACACCAACAAGAAGAGCAGAGACGAATGGCTGTATCCGGCTTTTGTAGGCTAAATCACTGTCTTCCAACACAGACCTGCGTTCGGCTGCCGTCCTCCAGAGCGTTACATTCTTAATAACAAAATTCGCGACTCACCTTCTCTCACCAGATGAAGCAACGTGATTCACGGGTCACGAGAACACTCCTCATCGTCGGGTTTCTCGCAGTCGCCGTCGGCATTCTCGTCGCGCACGCGTCACCAGCGCATCGCTACGAGGTCTCCCTCTATCAGTCGACTCCAATAATCTTCTGGGCTGGCGTGGGCCTCGCAGTACTGGCGTCGCTCGTTGTCATGGTTTTCGCACCGAATAGTCGGGCCGCAATCGGCGGACTTGCACTCGCCGGTCTCGGTATTACGTCTGTTTCGGCGCTTCCGCTCATCCGTCAGTACTACTTTTATGGGTTCAACGACTCGTTGACGCACCTCGGATGGGCAAAATCGATTGCTGCCGAGACGATATCCCCATTCGAAATTGTCTACCCGAGCGGCCACATCTCCGCCGGGATGTTCAGCTCTACGCTCGGGCTGGATATCGCTACGTCGATGATGCTCGTCGTCTTCTTCCTTTCGCTCGTCTATCTCGTGTTCGTCCCGCTTATCGTTTCCATGATCGTTCCCGACCGAAAGGCCGTCCTCATTGCGGTCTTTTCCGGGTTGCTGTTCCTCCCGGTGAACCTCAACGGGTTCAAACTCATGTTCTTCCCCTACTCGCTCGCGTCGTTCCTCGGCGTGGTGCTTCTCTACTTATTCTTCAAGCACCAGTTCTCGGTGACTGACGAGATGGAGAGTCGATGGCGTCGTCACGTCACACCAGTCTCTATTCTGTTCACCGTCGGGACGATTGCCGTCGTTGCGTATCATCTACAGGCCGCCCTCAACTTCCTCGTCCTGTTCGTCGTTGCCGCTGTAATCCAGTTTGTCCAGCGCCAACGGAAGGCACCTGGCGTTTCAAATCAACGCCCAGTCTATGGGCTGACGTTCGTCTTTGCCGTGGTGTCCGTCTACTGGTTCACGCAGTATTCAGTCGGTGCTTCGACTAGCGGGTTGTTCATCGACGGTGTTCTGGGTCTCTTCTCGGGTGATTCGGCCGCTGGGACGGCTATTGCCCAACGAACCGGATCTGTGTCTGCCGTCGGCGGCGGAATCCTCGACGTGTTCGTCAAACTGTTCCTCGTGAACGCGGTGTACGCGCTGGTGACGTTTGCTGTCTTCGTCGGTCTCTTGTTCGGGCGATTCGACGACTTGCTTCCGCGTGGTCGGTCCATCCTTCTGACGCTGACGTTCAGCCTCGTCGTGTTGGTTCCGTACTTCTTCGCGCACCTGCTGGGTGACCTCTCGGGGACGAATTTCTTCTTCCGTCACGTCGGCTTCTCGATGATTTTAGCCACCATCGTCGGTAGTGTCGGGCTATACTACGCCTTCGAACGACTCGCAGCAAGCAGATTCAGTACCGCGTTCAAGACCGGCGCACCCATCGCAGCAGCACTCGTCATTGGACTGTCGCTGATGGTCATGTTCCCCTCGCCGTACATCTATCTCCCGTCGAATCACGTTCCGGCACAGCAGATGCAGGCCTACGATACCGCCTTCGAGATGTCGGACGAAGACGTTCGGTTCGTCGGTATCCGGGGGAATCCGGACCGATTCGCCGAAGCCCTCCCGAACAGCCCGACGCCAGAACTCGGCTTTACGACGCCTGATGAGGCACTGTCTGACCTTCCACGCTACTACGACGGCCCGCGGTATCTGATGGTCTCGAAGACGGACTACGACAGGGAGGTGACCGCGTACAGGGAACTGCGATACTCGGACCAGAACCTCACAGCCGTCCGGAACCAGCCAAACGTAAACCGTGTTATGTCGAACGGTGCTTCCGACCTCTATTATGTGGCCGGGTAGTTCGGGTCGACTAACTAGTCCCCTCGTGGATAGTCTGCCCTTTCGAACCCAGTAGCGAGTCAATAATTAATCACCTCGTGAGCCGATGTGGAGCCGAGTGGTAGGGAGTTGGAACAGTAGTGGGAGTGGAGTTGGAATAGTAGTGGGAGTGGAAGTGGGGCAGTTGTCGTGAGTGTGGTACAGCGCGCGAATGCACAACCGTCGTCTCGGCGACGGCCAGACAAGGGTCTCTGATGATAGATACACTTCGCTCGATTATCCGCGCCATCAAGCGTCGCTTCGTCCCCGGTGAGGGCGACCTCACAGAGCGGACAGTAAAGAGCGGCATGTGGGTGTCGGCGATGAACGTCCTCGACCGCGTGTTGAAGGTCGTCATGTTCATCGTGCTCGCTCGGTTGCTCGGTCCCGAAGCAATCGGATTGATGGGGATTGCGCTTCTCACGATTTCGGCGCTGTTAAGCCTCACAAACCTCGGTATCGACGCCGCGCTCATCCAGCGCATCGACGACGATGTCGACGAGTATCTGAACACGATGTTCTCGTTGGAGATTCTCCGAGGCTTGTTGATGAGCTCTATCCTCTATCTAGCCGCCCCTGCTCTCGCCTCGCTGTTCGGCGAACCCGCGGCGCGGGACCTCATCCGGGCTATTGCGTTGGTTCCCATCTTCCTCAGCCTGCGGAATCCCGCGATGGTGTACTTCAAGAAAGACCTCGAATTTCACAAGGAGTTCACCTACCGAGTCAGCGGAACGATGGCCTACGTCGTGGTCGCACTCGGCTACGCCGCCATTAGCCCGACTGTGTGGGCGCTTATCTTCGGTTACTTGGCGGACGCTGGCGTGCGGGCACTGGCCACTTATCTCCTTCATCCGGACAGCCCGTGGCCCTCCTTGAACCGCGAGTACGCCGCCGAACTCATCGGCTACGGAAAGTGGGGTACTGGTTCGTCTATCGTCGAGTTCCTCTACGGACAGGGTGACGACGCAATCGTCGGATGGCTCCTGACGGCGACCACACTCGGGTACTACCAACTCGCGTACCGAATCTCGAACGCGCCAGCGACCGAAATCGCCGTCGTCGTTTCGAGCGTGATGTTCTCGACGTATTCGAAGCTTCAGGAGGAACAGCACGCCCTGAGGGAGGCGTTCTTCAGCACGTTCCGGTTGACTGCCTTCGTTGCGCTTCCCATGTCTGTCGGCATCTTCCTCGTTGCACCCTCATTTGTCGGCGCGTTCCTCGGGTCTGACTGGCTTCCGATGGTCGCGACGATGCAGATTCTCGTCGCGTACGGGTTGTTCCGCACACTCTTTGCGACGTTCAACCCCGTCTGGCGAGCGGTCGGTCGTCCGGATGTACAGACGAAACTCGGGACGCTCAGAGTCGTGCTCTTGGCGATTATCGTCGTTCCGATGACCAGCACCTTCGGTATCGAGGGGACCGCGCTCGCCGTCACGGGAATCCTATCGTTCCCGATGATTCCGCTCTACGCACGGGAGATGAAGAAGACACTCGGAACGACATACACTCGCTTCCTCCGCGAAATATCGTATCCCACCTTGGCGACCGTCGTGATGGCTCTCGCGGTGCTTGCAGTCCAAAGCCAGGCCAGGGCCCCGCTCGTAGAATTCGGGCTTCTGGTCGCAACTGGCGTCGTGGCCTACGTCATCAGCGCAGCATCTCTGATGGCGCTTTTCGACTGGCGGGGCGAACAGAATTCTACGGGACCCTCTTCGATCGAGTCGGCGGTTAAAATATTTTGTCTTGCTAACCGGAACAGTTAAATTGTTTAGCTCACCCACTTTATCACTGAATATATTGGTCGACTTACAAATAGTAGCAACCCGCCACA
>NZ_JBZRPK010000617.1:0-10076 GCF_058382125.1 Haloferax sp. s1 | reverse complement strand
CCAGTACACTCCACTCGCCCGGGGGCGACGAGTCGAGCACCGTAGGTCGCTGTCCCGGCGAGGACGGGAGCTTCGAGTCGGGAGGCGAGCATCTCTTCGGTGAGACCGTTTTGGAGTGAGAGGATGGCATCGGCGTCGCAATCGGCGAGTGCCTCGGCCGCCGCCGCTGTGTCGAACGATTTGACAGTGACAATCGCGAGGTCGGCGTCGTGGCCCGTTTCGGCTGTCGTGGCGGCCGGTGAGGCGTGTGCGGACTCGGCACCGACGATGTCGAGACCGGTCTTCGAGACTCGTGTGGCGTGTCGGTCGCGGGCGACGAGCGTCACGTCGTGAACGGACGCCAGAAGCCCGCCGACGAGGGTGCCGAGACTGCCCGCGCCGAAGACGAGGATTCGCATAGCTACCTGTACTCGTGAGGCGACAAAAATCGGGGAGTCTCGTGGTTGCGGCGGTCCGTGTCGGATGAGACTGTGGTCAGCACCGCGGTTGGTCAGTCTTCAATCCAGTAGTAGAGCGCCTCGCGCTCCGTGCCGCAGTTCGGACACGAATCCGGAAGTTCATCGATGTCACCCATCTCACCGCAGTCACTGCATCGCCACATTAACTCGGCCTCCCCGAACTCGTGACCGGCGCGTTCGTGTTCGATGGACATCTCGGCAATCCCCTCGCGGGTCGTGACGAAGAACCCGTCCTCGTTGAACCCCCGGACACTGCCGAGTTCTGTTCCATCTTCGGCGTACACCGTCATTCCCACCGTCGGCTGTGTGCTCTCAGCCATGTGTGAACATTGGGCACGCAACCCGATAAAATCGAATGGCTCTCGCCCGCTGTTCAAATCCGGGGCAAACAGTTGGGGAACAGTCAGAACGCCACGGGCATAAATAATGAATTGAATTTCGCTATATGAAATATAAGGGACGTGGCATCACCACGTTTTCGGGACGCGGCTACAACCAATCTCGGGGGATGTAGACGCATCTGAGGAGTGTCTGTTGAGTCCTATACAGCAAGCCCCAGTCAGCCGAGAGAGATGTCCTTGGAAACACTCGAAGTTGCGCCCAGAACGCAAGCCCTGCGGCTCACCGCAGACGAGCGACGGGTGAGCCGTCCCCTCAGCCGTCCTGACGGACGAATGTCCCCGGCGGTCACAACCAAGGAGACCAGATGTCTCGGTCCAAGCCAACTCACCAGGTCATCGGTGAGTCGCCGGGTGGTTACTCGACGGAATGCCGATTTACAGTGACATCTGGGAGCGATTCGAACAACGAGACCGCTGCTTGCCACTCCGTTTCAGACGCAAACGTGACCTGTCCCGGACGGTCGTCGCCTAACCGCTCGAATACAGCGCCGATAGCACGCTGCGGCAGCGACCCACCTTTGTTCTCCCACGACAGTTCAATCGTTCGGGGATTGTGATCGACCGCAACGCTATCGACATCGGCCAGCGAGAAACAGGTTCGGCTGGACACCGCATCGCGTCCGACGCACACCGACGGCGGTTCGATTGAGACCTGAGCGCCGTTCTCCTGCCATGCGGGGACCGACTGTCCCGAGACCACCGCAGCACCACTACGTTCGAGCTCGTTGTTGATCTCCTCCAAGCCCTCCACGGCCGTTACATCGATTTCGAGTATTCCGTGATCGGGGACGTAGTTGAGTAAACACTCATCGTCACAGCGGAGTTCCAGCCACTCGAGGACGACGTTTCGATACGGTGAACCGAAGGTAACTATCCGATGGAGTAGCTCCGGATCGTCCGGAGCGAGGTAGTATAGTCCGTCCTCAATAGAGCGGGCCCCATTTCGGACGCTCGTAACGAAGTCCCTATCCTCGTCCGGAAGGACATCAAGATCGAGCTGCAAGACTGCGCTGTCTGCCGTTGGGAGTATCCTCTGCACGACGGTCCAAGCGACTTCGATCTCGGTCTCGGCATCTAGGTCACTAGGATAGATGACGCTATAGGCTGGACCATTGATCCCCATTATTTATGGTTAATCGAGTAGTGGCTAAGTGTTATTATACTACTGGAGTACCAATTGGTGGTGCGGCACTGTCTAGTTAGTGACCCCCCTCAACCGGAGTTCGTCCATTGAGCGCTTGATGCGGTCGGTGAAAGTTATAGTATTGCGCAAATTGTATGAACCACTCCCGAACGCTTCCGTGACTGCCCACCCACGAATTATGGAAGCGGTCGACTCGCATTTTGAGGGTGTGAAACCACTTTTCGATGAGGTTTCGCTCGACATAGTCAAGCCGACCGCTCAATCCTAATCGAGAGAGGGCAATCTGATATCCGTAGCCATCAACGAGAAATACAGCATCTGAGAGATCGTGTTTCTCCGAGAGTCGGTGGAGAAACGCAGCAGCCGGGTCAGTCCCATGTCGTCCAAACAATTCGACGTCAAGAATCAGCTTCGTCTCGATGTCTATTGCAGCGTACAACCAAGACCACTCGCCATTGATTTTGACCGGTCTCGTCGACCGCAATCCGCTTCGGCGTTGCCTCAAGCGGGTTGTGTCCGCTGTCAGCCAGTCGATGTACCCATTGCCAAACAGCTTGATGAGAGCGTTCAACGCCGAGAGAGTGAAGAATTTGTTTTGTTTCTCTCAATGAACAGCCGGTCGCGTGAAGTTGGACGGCGAACAACCTGAGGGTGTCCCCAGAACGCTCCGTGTCCTGATGGGCTGCACGAGAGCTCTGCTCTCATGAACGTTCGAAAGACGCTTGCGTCTTTCGAGCCCACAAACTCGCGTCGAGTTTGGGACGTCCCCAGAAATCTCTGATTTCTGGTGTCTCGGAAACCAGCGGTTTCCGATGAGTCCGCAGAATCTCTGATTCTGCGAGATGCGAACGAGACGCTTCGCGTCTCGTCAACGTCGCCGTCCGCTCGCGCTCCCACGTTTCTTCTAAATCCGCCGCAAAGCACTCGCTGAGCAAGTCTGCGAGCAGCATTCCAAACTAACTCAACGATCTGCTCACTTCTCAAACTGGCTTAACTGGACAGTACCTGTGGTAACTATTCAAATAGATATTTTTGGCTTAAAGGAGTTAGAGGACTATCTCCAGAGTCTCGGAGATAGGGTTCTGACGCGTGCCTACCGGCAAGGTGCGTGGGATGTTGTTCGAGTGGAGAATCAGCAGACGTGGCCCATTCGCGCTAAATCGTGTCAAAGCAAGACATGCATTACCCGGACAAACCGAACTTGTGACACCATAGATTCGGCGTTTGGATGACGACATACGAACTGAGGGTTCGTTGTACTGCTTCGTCTATCCCACCAAATATTCGAGTCTCTACTCACTTCCCGGTAAACGCCTCAAGCGTCACTTCAGTGACACCCGACCGCGAATGAATCGTGACGAAATCGCTCTCCTTGATCAGCGTCTCTCCAGTCGGCGTAATGCTTCCCTGGTCACGGTTGATTCGGACGACCAGCACACCGGAGGGAATGAGGCCCTCCTCGTTCGCTTCTTGGAGCGTTTTCCCCGCGATAGGGGCCTGTTCTCTGACAATGACTTCAACGACATCAGCGTCCCCGGCCAGACCCGCGACGCCTGCGACTGGGGAAGCCAGTTTTTCATCTCGGGGACCGAATGGGGCATAGGGGCGGAAATATTCCCGATGGACCAAATCCTCGTCGTTGATTTCGATGCCGAGTGATGTGATTCCCTGTGCGATTCGCGTGAGATCATCGGTGTCCGTCCCGACGACCGTAATCCGAAGGTCGCCTTTGCCGGACATGATTTCCCGGACGTTAATCACGCCCGGAACATCGAGAACGCGCTGGGCCATCTCCTCTCGGTCTCGGTTCCCAGTAGTACAGACGTACTGGTTTGTGAGCCGTCCGCCTACTTTCTGATAATTGACATCAGCATGGTAGCCCTGGATTACCCCCGCTTCCTCAAGTCGTCGAATCCGATTCCGCACGGTCGGTGCTGAGACATCGACCTGCTCAGCGATATCGGGCGCAGATGTGTGCCGGGCCTCCTGCGACAGATAATACAGGATCTGTTCGTCGACTGTATCGATCTGAAGTGACATATTTATGCCATTATATTGGAACCACAAGTGTTTTTAAGTTACTATGAGTCATCCGTTTGATTCTCTGACTGCTCTGCAAAAACCGACAGAGCCTGTATCATTGAACCACGCGTAAATCAGCAGTAGACACGCCAATAACCCAGATAAACGATTAGAAAATGTAATAGTGGGTATTCTACGGATTCGTTTGAAAAGACGGCAATTATTTATTCGTTCACGATATCGTTCCGTGTATGACTTCACTATTCACCTTCGTTACAGCTCTACTGAACAACTCAGAGAGCACGACCGTCGATCGACTTGCTGCCTCGGTATCGGATGTGTCGAAAGTGTACGGGTGGCGTTTCTGGGGTGATTCACTCCGTGAACCAGATGATTGCCATACGTCTGTAAGCAGGTGGTGAGATTATGGGGGACTCAACTGAAAATCCGGTGCCACCGAATAACCTCTCCGATGCGCTAATTCAGCGGATCGATTCGCTGGCGCTCCCTGAATTGAAATCCATGCTCTCGTACGTTGAGTACCGTATCCAAGCTCTTCGCAACCCAATCGAAGAGGAAATCGAGGCGACTGCTACTGGAGAGGTCCTCAAAATAGAGGACCACGGCGCATACGCGCTCGTGCGGAAGCATCCTCCGAATCCGGATTCTCCTGGCGTCAATACGGACCGTGTCGCACTCTATCACGTTCGCCGGGAACCTCACGTGGATGGAACGGAATCCTTACACTGGGCGTATCTCGGCGATGTCCATAACTCGGAGCAAATCCGGTGTGGGTCTTGCGGTGGACATCTGGACAAGGATGCATCTATCTGCCCCCATTGTGGCAGTGAACACGTCGATCGACCTGAGACGGAGGACTAAGTTATGTCTGAGTCACTTACCAAACATCTCGTTGTCCCGGTTGCGAACGAAGAAGATGCACGTGAAACGGCGCAGATACTCGAGAACTATGAATACGACCGGGTAACTGTCGTTCACGTAATTGAGAAGGGGAAGGGAGCTCCTGACAAGATCCCCGTCGAACAGGCTGAACAACAAGCTGCGGACTCATTTACTGCGTTTCGGGAAATCATCCCGGAGGCAGATTCAGAAGTTGCCTACCGCAGAGATGTCGTTGCAGCCATCATTGATGTCGCAGCAGATGTGGGAGCCAGCGCTATCGCGTTTCGTCCCCGAGGCGGGAGTCGGCTCGTACAGTTCCTGTCTGGTGACACTGCTCTCAAGCTGGTTACGGATGCTGAGCGTCCGGTAATCGCCCTCCCCGAGACCGAAAACGAATGATAGTCGGGTTGTATTCGAATATGCACACACGCAGCGACGGGCACGATGGCAGAGGTAGTATTCTATGAGTGAGACCGAGCAAGAACTCGCCCGCGACCTCGGCTTCCTCGAGGCCTACACTATTGGTCTGGGGACGATGATCGGGGCAGGAATTTTCGTTCTCCCGAGCATCGCTGCCGAGCAGGCCGGTCCCGCCAGTATGATTTCGTTCTTCGCTGGGGGCCTGGTTTCGTTGTTAGCAGCGCTCTCGCTTTCGGAGCTGGCAACAGGGATGCCGAAAGCTGGCGGCAGCTACTACTACGTCAATCGCGCGCTCGGGCCGTTCTTCGGGAGTATCGTCGGTTGGGGGATGTGGGCTGGACTGACGTTCGCTTCGGCGTTCTACATGATCGGCTTCGGCCAGTATCTGCTTCCAGGACTCGGAAAGTACGTAGGCTTCCTCGCTGGCTGGGGCCAAATCGGGATTACCGTTGCTGCGCTCGTGATGGCAGCAATCTTGACCGGCGTCAACTACTACGGGGTCAAGGAAACCGGCTCGCTTCAGAACGTTATCGTCCTCACACTCGTTGGCCTCATCGTTGCGTTCCTCAGTCTTGGTATCATTAGTGGACCCACCATTCAGGAGTTCAATCCAAACGGTTGGCCGGCTGTTGCAGCGACGATTGGGACTGTCTACGTGACGTTCATCGGATTTGAGGTTATCGCGACCAGCGCTGAAGAAATCAAGAATCCGAGTCGGAACCTTCCGCTAGCGATGATCGCGTCGGTGGTAACGCCGACGCTGATGTACGTCGGTGTTATGTTCGTGTCGACAGGGACGCTCTCGATTGATGTCCTCACAGCGTCGCCGATTCCGGTTGCCGACGTGGCGACCGAGTTCATGGGGTCGATCGGGGCATTAGCGATGATTGTCGGTGCTGTCCTCGCGACCGTATCGAGTGCAAACGCGAGCATCCTGTCGGCTGCCCGCGTCAATTTCGCGATGGGCCGGGACCGAATTCTCGTCAACTGGCTCAACGAGGTCCACGAGCGGTTCCGAACACCATATCGAGCGATCACAGCAACCGGTATTATCACCCTCGTACTGATCGCTATCGGCGTAGGGATTGGAACGCTCGCGGAAGTGGCGAGCTTTATGTACCTCGTGACGTACGCCCTCGTTCACGTAACTGTCGTCGTATTGCGCCGGGCGAACCCAGAGACGTACGACCCTGCGTTCCAGATTCCTTCGGCCCTATATCCAATCGTACCGGTAGTCGGAATGGTAGCTTGCTTAGCTGTCCTCGTACAAATGTCAGTTGAATTCGTTCCGACTATTGTAGCGGTTGGGTCGGTAGATCTCGTTCTCCCGGTTACTCCAACGCCAGTTGGTGCCATCGGGACTGTCCTCATCGCGTTCGGTGTCGTATGGTACTACCTGTACGCCCGAGAACGGGCACTGAGTGAAAGCCTCGTCGGCGAAGCTATCGCACCCGAACCAGCTACGATGGCGGACGGGGAAGGACGATATCGTGTGGTTGTCCCGGTCGCGAATCCGGAGACTGAACGGGATCTCCTCCGGATGGCTGCGGCCAGCGCACACGCCCACGAAGACGAACACGCTGAAGTGATTGCCGTGAACGTTATCGAGGTCCCTCGTCAGACCTCACTCTCTCAGGATCTCACCTTCGAGGAGGAGCGAGTCGAACGGCAACAGGAGCTGCTGGACTCTGCTCGCGATATCGCCTCTGATCTCGAAATCGGACTTCGGACTCGGGCAATCGTCGGTCGTGACACTGGGTCTATCATCCTGGACGTGATCGAAGAGGAAAACGTGGATCACGTCCTTCTCGGCTGGAAGGGTACCCGAAGCCGGCGTGAGCACGTCCTTGGGTCGACGATCGACCCCGTTGTGGGGCGCGCACCGTGTGATGCGACCCTCGTGAAACTCGGACCAGAGGATGGACGCGGTAAAGGAGACATCATGGTCCTTGCCGGTAAGGGACCACACGCACCGGTTGCTGCACGACGTGCGGCTGAACTCGTCGCTGCGGCCGCGGATGACGCATCGCTGACGGTGCTTAACGTGCAGTCTCCGGAACCCGATAGTGACGAGGACGTCTCCCCCACCGAGCGTGGTGAGGCAGTGATTGACGAGTTAGCCGAACGCGCTGGAATCGAATATATGTCATACGATTCCAAAGTGACGGTTGCTGAGGATACTGAGCAGGCGATACTCGAAGCTGCCACGGGGTACGACACAATCTGTATCGGTGCGACACGGTCGGGAGCGATTTCCCAGGCAGTATTCGGGTCGCTCCCGGAGAAAGTCGGCGCGGAAGTGGAGCAGACCGTCGTGATGGCACGCGGACCGGAGGAATCACCAATGTCGATTCGTGAAGCTCTGCTGCGGAGACTGGAGGTGTAATCACTATGTACATCATCATTATCGGTGCTGGGGATATTGGGACACCCCTCATCGATATTGCGACGCAGTCAGGCAACGAGGTGGTCGTCATCGAACGTGATGAAAAACGCGCGAATCAAGCCGCGGACCAGTTTGACTGTCTAGTACTGAACGCTGACGCGACTACGAAGGAAATATTAGCTGATGCTGGCGCTGAGCGGGCTGATGCGCTCATCTCGACGACTGACCAAGACGCAACAAACGTGATGACCTGCCTCCTTGCGAAGGAATTCGAGGTTCCCGCGATTCTTTCTGTCGTCCACAATCCCGAGCATATGGGGCTGTTCGAGCAGATTGGCGTGAATACGATGGAGAACCCCCAGCAACTCATCGCCGAGTATCTGTATCGAGCCGTGGCCCGTCCAGCGATTGTTGACTATATGCGCATTGGCGAGGAGGCCGAAGTCTTCGAGATTAGGGTCACTGAGGACGCGCCGGTCGCGGGGAAGACACTTGAGGAAGCCGTACAGACGGACATCCTTACCGGCGATATGCTCGTCGTGGCAATCGAACGCCAAGGGAATGACCACCCGATCACTCCTCGGGGAAACACGACTATCAAGGAAGGCGATCTGCTGACTGTGTACTCTAGTGTCGGCGCTGATCCGGAGATTACGGACATCTTCGGCCACTATGAAGACCACATCGAGTGAGCAGACTATGTTGAGCACCGGTACAATCGTTGAAGGTCTGATCGTAAACGCGGGGAACGTATGAACGGGTCCGTAGCAACAGTCGGCCGAGACCTCGGTCGCATCTTGGAGGCGCTTGGTGGGTTGATGCTGGTCTCGCTCGTCGTTCCGGTCATCTGGGGAGAATATTATGCGCTCCCGGCTCTGCTCATCTCGGCCATTATTCCGCTGGGAATCGGGCGGTTACTCTATCGTCGGTTCAGAAACGCCGAGGACCCTGGTCGGCTCCACGGGATGGTCGTGGCCGCGTTGGGGTGGTTTTCAGTGGGTGTCTTTGGTTCACTCCCATTCCTGCTGATCGCGTGGAGCATTCATCTCGGCGTGCCGGGATTCACAACGCCTGACCAGACGGCGACGCTTGCAGCGTTCACCGAGCCACTCAACGCCATCTTCGAGAGTATGAGTGGATTCACCGGCACCGGACTCACGATGACTGATAACGAGGAGGTGCTTCCGCGCACGCTCCAGTGGTGGCGGACATTTAGCGAATGGGTCGGCGGCGTCGGTGTGATAGTCTTGACGACGGCGGTCCTCTCACGTCCCGGTAGCGGTTCGTTGACGCTCTACGAAAGCGAGGCGCGCTCCGAGAAGATTCACCCGAGCATCGTCTCGACGGTCCGGACGATATGGTGGATTTTCACCCTATTCACTTTCGTGTCCATTCTCGCGCTGTGGCTGGCTGGAATGCCGATTTGGGGGGCGATTAATCACGCCATGACCGGCCTTTCGACCGGCGGCTTCTCGATTACGGATAACTCGATTGCGACCTACGACAGCGCCGTGATTGATTTCGTGTTGGTTCCGATTATGCTGCTGGGGAGCATCGCGTTTCCGGTGCACTATCTCATCCTCCAAGGCGACCTGCGGAACTTCTACTCGGACCTCCAGACGCGGTGGGTATTCATCTATATGAGCATCGGGTCTGCGTTGCTGTGGAGTTTCCTGTACTTCGGTGGCCCCTATGAAACCCCGTTTGACGCCTTGCGCTATGGACTGTTTCAGTTCGTCTCGGCTGCCACCTGTACAGGATTCCAAACGGCCGTCGATGCGACCAATGTCGCACTCGGCCGGTGGCCAGCGTACGCCCAACTCACGGTCACGTTCGGGATGTTCGTCGGTGGTGCAGCTGGGTCAACCGTGGGCGGCATTAAACTCATCCGTGGACTGACGCTCGTGAAGGGAATCCGGTATCAAATCGCGGATGTCTTCTATCCTCAGACTGCAATTCGGCGACTGGGGATCAACGGACGGCGACTGAATGATGAAGAGGCCAGCCGTGAATTCATGGAGGCAGCCATTATCGTCGTCCTCTGGATTACGTTCCTGGTCGTTGGTACCTTCGTCTTGCTGCTCACGCTTCCATCCGCAGAGTATTCGCTCGCTAATGTCGTATTTGAGGTGGCCAGCGCACAGGGGAACGTGGGGCTCTCGTCGGGTATTACGGGACCAGAATCACTCCCACCGGTCGGGAAAGTCGTGTTCCTCTTTCATATGTGGATTGGGCGACTCGAAATCATTCCGGTACTGGTTACACTCCGAACGATCTTCCATCGCGGAGGGCTGTATTCATGAACCCAAGTAACGTACCTATCATCTCGCATATCCTCGAAT
>NZ_JBZRPK010000044.1:0-695 GCF_058382125.1 Haloferax sp. s1 | reverse complement strand
TTGTGTGCGGGCAAGCTGTAGAAGAAGGAAAAATAGCGCCGTGAGTGTGCGGACATCATCTATTTTATATGAAAGGCAGCAGAATATGAGCGGATAATTCCTCCTCGAGTAACCCAGAACCGCAATTGCAAGATCACATTTCGTTACCATTGCGGGTTTTATTAGCACCCCACAGCCTAGACAAAGCCCCGCCACAGATGGCTTTACCGGTGGCGAACTTGATAACCCGGGTCTGACTGGCAAGACAGACCTCACCAGCGTCGCCCTCGCTGACCAGCTGTCAATGCTGGATGAACGGCTGTTGCTGACATTGGGAGTGCGGCATCAACGTATCGAGGATGCCAGCTTTGACTACAATACCGGCACTAGAACAGCGAAATACGACGAAAGCGCTGTTACTCCCACAATCGGTGTCGTCTATCGCTATACTCCAGCACTGTCAGCCTATGCAAACTACATTGAAGGACTCCAGCAGGGCGAGACTGCCCCCAATGAAGTGAACGAAGAATCCGTCACTAACGGTGGCGAAGCACTGGACCCCTATACCACGGAACAAAGCGAGTTCGGGGTCAAATACGATAGCGGTAATCTCGGCGGCAGTGCCTCGTTCTACTACAGTCGTAAACCCAGCGCCGAAGTCGACAGTAACAACGTCTTCCGCGTTTCGGATTACCAGCGTAACCGCGGGCTCGAGT
>NZ_JBZRPK010000045.1:0-696 GCF_058382125.1 Haloferax sp. s1 | reverse complement strand
CCCCAACTCCACTCGTACAACTACCCCAACTCCACTCGTACAACTACCCCAACTCCACTCGTACAACTACTCCTGCCCCACGTCGTACTCCTTTTTCCACGCTTCGACGGTGTCGCGGGCTACGTCTTCGTCGTCGAACCGTTCGCCTTCGTAGCCGCGTCCTTCCGGGGACTGGTGGAGTCTGTCGAATCTGACGTGCCACGCGCCCGGGCCGCGACGGAGCCGAATCGTCGCGTTGCCGTCGCTTCGTTCCCACTCGACGATGCGGTCGTCGCGGCGGACTTCCGTCCAGCTCATATCGGCCGAAGGCGTTCCGAGCCGAAGTGTCTACCCATCCGCAAGGGTTGGGACCTCAGCCAGCGTCGAGGGTGCTGGCCTCGTCTCTGCCCCGCAGGAAGGACAGACTGCGTACCCAAGACGGTCGTACGGAATCTTCGGTGACGGCCGTTCGAGCCCACATTCCTCACACGTGAAGTATGACACCCATTCGAAGGCCATACTCACAACATGTTTGTCAAGATATTAATTATTCACTGCTTAGTTACAGAGCGGTAGCTTACCGGTGTGATTATTCGCACGCCCTCCGACGGACAGACGATGACAGTCGAGAACCCACGCCGGGCGCTTGGGGTGGTCTTTTTCATCGTCTTTATCGACCTCCTCGGATTCGGCATCCTCATCCCCGTAATCCCGCTC
>NZ_JBZRPK010000618.1:0-10097 GCF_058382125.1 Haloferax sp. s1 | reverse complement strand
CGACGCGAGCGTCTGGCCGCCGAAATACCGGCCCGCTTGTTCGGCGATTCGGTCGACGTTTTCGTCGGGTCGAACGCGGTTGAACACCACACCTGCGGTGTCGGTCCCGTAGGAGTGAGCGTACTCCTGAACCTTCAGACCGTCAGAAAGTGAGGGGACAGTCGGTTGGAGTACGACGACGATTCTGTCGGCGAGGACGATAGGCAAGACCGCGCTCTTCGACCCGAGTGCAGCGGGCGAGTCGAGAAGAAGCACGTCGGTGTTGCTTGCGAGTTCGGCGACCACGTCGCGAAGCCTGCCGGGGTCCGCCGCTTCGAACGCCGCAAGACTCGTTCCACAAGGGACGACCGACATCCCGAACCGGTCGTAAACAGCATCTTCGACGGCGACATCTCGTTCGGCGATAAGGAGGTCGTGGAGCGTCACGTCGGCATCGTCGAGTCCGGCGTGAAACAGGAGATTCGCCATCCCCGTGTCGGCATCGATGACGGTCACGTCGTAGTCCTCGGCGAGCGCCATCCCGAGCGCGAGTGTACTCGTCGTCTTCCCCGTGCCGCCTTTGCCACTGGCGACGGCGAACGCCTCAACCATGCACCCACGTGCCGAGTGACTTCGCATAAGTGTTCGGAACGAGAGTGAACGACATCCGGCGACTCATGTGTTACATAGTAACAATCGTTAATGTGGTGGGCGTACTACTGCCATACCATCACCGATGGTCAGAATCGTCATTCAATCGTACACTTTTGTCGTCGATGGGTCTACGGTCGCAGTGTTTGTGACGCTTCTCGCGATTGCCGCCATCGTGTATATAAACTGGTGACCGTCGACCCGAACGCCGTTCCGCAAGCGGCGTATCTCAGACCGCCTCGGCGAGCGCATCGAGGAGACTGTCGTTTTCGTGGGGTCGACGGACGGTTATCCGCACGTGGGAGTCGAGGGTTCGGTAGCAGCGTGCGTCTCGAACGGCAATCCCGCGGCGTCGAGTTTCGTGAAGAACATGGTCTACGTCATCGGCCCGGAACAAAATGAGTGAACTGTCCGCCGGATACGGCTCGTAGCCGAGCACCTTCAACTCAGCGACGATTCGGGACCGTTCGCGCTCGACTCGGTTGCGCGTCACTTCGAGAAAGTCGTCCTGTTTGAGGCAGTACGTCGCGACTTCGACCGCGGGCGACGAGAGTACCCACGTACACCGCGCGCAAGAGAGTTTGTCGCGCAGTTCGCCCGTCGCGGCGGCGAATCCGGCACGGAGCGACGGCACGCCGAAGACGTTCGTCACCGAGTGGAGCGCGATGACGCCGTCGAGACCGGCAGTGCTCGGGAGACGAGTGAATCCGAGGTACGACTCGTCGACGATAAGCGGTGTATTCGCCCACTGGCACTCGCGGATAAATGCCCGAAGTTCGTCAGTTGGATATGCCGACCCCATCGGGTTGTTGGGATGGCTGAGAATCACCGTCGCGTGCTCTTCTGGGTCGACCGCGTCCAGAAATTCGTCGTATGGTACGTGAACCGGCTTTCCTCCCTGTAATTTGATTTCGCGCCCGTACTCCCCACAACACGGTGCTGGAATCGCGACGCTGTCACCGGGCGAAACTGTCACGCCGAGTGCGAGTCGGAGCGCCTCGATGACGCCCGCTGCGGGAACGACCTGGTCGGGTTCACAGCCCACGTAGTCGGCCGCTGCGACGCAAAACTCCGAGTAATCGTCCATCGAATATCGCCGCGAGGTAGAGAGAGTCGATTCGTAGATGCTCGCCAGACCCGCCGGGCGCTCCGGGTTCGAACCGAGACTGAAATCCACGAGCGAGTGGTCTGCGGTCCCACCGTGACTCACAGGGTCCACGTCAGGTATCGAACCAGGGTCCATGTCTACCTGCTAGATGCCAACGATATTCAAGCCTTCCTAGTAGTTCATTTAGTTACCACTAACGATTTGTCGGACAGCATGGCCGTTTTCCGTCTGTTCTCAGATAGTAGAGACCGTCGCGCTGTCGTCGGCTACGACACCATAGGTTGCCGAATCGACACTCTGGGGCATCGAATTCGACGCGTATCGTGAATCGAGACTCGCCAGAACCGCGTCGCGGACACAGACCCGCGCCGCGTGACCGACTTCGGTTGCGCTCCCCGAGAACGTCGCTGGCTCGCCTTCGGGGTCGCACGCGGCGATGACCGCGTCCGACGTCGTTCCGGGTGCGCTACACCGCGCGAGTAGCGTCGCCGCCTTCGCCTCGGCAGCGACGGCAACGAGATTCGAGAGTGCGCCCGGTTCCAGCGAGCGGGTCGTTCCGACGAAGACGTTCACCGTGCCGACCGAGTTACCCGACATCGGAGGAGATGAAGGCGAGTTCCACCCGTAGTCGCCGTCGTCTCCCGCAACCTCGGTCGGCAACTCCGCCGGGTTCGACACGCCCGCGGTGGCGACGACCTCGACCGGCCCGAACCGGGCACGCCGAGCGTGTCGTTGGTCGACGCCAGTGAGAAGCGTCGGGCCGGGTTCTTCGAACCCCGCATCCGAGACCCGGCGCTGGATGTAGGCGTCGAGGTCGGTCTCCGGCCAGCCGTCGGGAACAGTGATGTTGTACGCGGCCGGTCCGTGAGACTCGCCGCCGGCGTAGCCCGTCGAGAGCCAGCGCGTCTCGTGACGGAAGAGTCGGCAGACGCCGTCGCGGCGAGTCGTCTCAAACATCGGCGAGCGCGCGGAGCAGTTCGTCGTTTTCGTCCGGACGCTTCACCGCGACGCGAACGTGCGAGTCGAGCGTCGGGAAGGTGGTCGCGTCGCGGATGGCGACACCACGCTGGCGGGCGGTTTCGACGACCGAACCGACATCACGGTCGCCAACGTCCAACAGGAGAAACGGCGCGTCAGAGGGAGACACTGCAAACCGTTCCGACAGCGACTCGCGAAGTCGCTCGCGCTCGGTCGCGACGCGCTCGCGGGTGCGCGAGACGAACTCTGTGTCGCGCATGCAGTGTGCGCCGACGGCGGCCGCAGGCGTCGACAGCGACCACGACCGACGAGCAACGGCGAGTCGTTCGCCGAGGTCACCGGTAGCGACCGCGAACCCGGCGCGGATACCCGGCAGGCCGAACATCTTGGTCAGCGACCGAGCGACGATGACGCCGGATTCGCCCGCGAGACTCGGCGCGTCGGTGAAGTCGAGAAACGCTTCGTCCACGACGAGGACTGTCCCGGCGTCACGACAGCGGGCCGCAAAGTCGCGGAGCCGACCCGAATCGGCGAGTTCACCGGTCGGGTTGTTCGGCGTGCAGACGACCGCAACCTTGTGTTCCCCCGGGTCGGCGTCGAGGATTTCGTCGTGTGCGACGTGGACAGGGTCGGCACCCTGCAGGTGAATTTCGTGGTCGTACTCGCCGAAACTCGGTTCGGGGACGAGCGCCGAATCACCGGCTGCGAGCGTGACTTCGAAGGCGAGTCGAAGCGCTTCGAGACCACCCGCTGTCGGGACGACGGACTCGGGGTCACAGTCGACGTAGTCGGCGGCGGCCGCTCGGAACTCGGCGTAGTCGTCGTCGGGGTAGCGGGTCGAAGCATCGAGCGCGTCGGCGTACACGTCATCGACGCCGTCGGGTCGCTCGGGGTTCGTGTTCGCGCTGAAGTCCAAGACGGTCGAGTCGGTTGTTCCCCCGTGGGGGACCCGACTGGCAGTTCGAACGGCTTCAGGCTCCATCTTCGACTCCGTCGACAGCGTCGACGGCTTCGGGGTCCAACCGCGAGAGCACGTCCAGCGTCGCCGCCTCCACATCGTCGAGGACGCCCATCCGGTCGGCGAGCATGAGCGCACCGCCCATGCCCGCTCCTTCTTTGGCCTCACCGGCCGCGTAGCGGTCGAGCGGGTGCGCCTCGAATCCGGGGTCGGTGACGGTCACGTCGAGGTCGAGCGCTTCGGCCGCGGCTTCGAGTTCCGGTACGTCTTCTGCGAGGTAGGAAGTCGTCGCAAGCGACAGGTCGCCGTCGGCACCGGCGTGTCGGACGAGCGCGGCCGCCGAGAGGAGTTGCGTCCCTCCGCCGAGGGTTACGTCGATGTCGGCTTCGAGTGCCCCGACGGTGAGTCCGGCAACGACCGGGAGGACGGGGTCACCGAGGTACCGCGCGGCGAGTTCGGGTTTGTGGGCCGCTGAGCCGGGTTCCATGCCGCTCGATTCGAGCGCCTCTGCGACGACTTCTTCCTTGAGGCTCGTCGGGTTCTCCGGGAGCGACGACGAGACAGGGAACGTCTCGCCGAGCGCGCGGAGCACGGCGAGTGCGGTCGTCGTCCCGCCGGGGACGGTCTCGCCGATGACGAGTTCGTCTTCCGGGAGCGCCTTGCCCATCCGCCGAGCGGCCTCGAACGCACCGGGAGCAGTCGGAACCGGCTCGCTTTCGCGGATGTCGCGGCCCGGCCGCGCACCCACGTCGATGGTCGGTGTGGCGGTCGGTTCCACGAGACCGGCGTCGACGGTGAGTACGTCGAATCCGGTGAGTTCGCGGACGGCGCGAGTGATAGCCGCGGGTGTCGGACAGCCCGTCGGACTGACCGGCGTCACCGGCGAGCGGACGGTCTCTCCGTATTCGATGATTTCCGCGTCGGCGCTCGGGGTGTGACCGACGAGCGACGGGTCCGCACCCGCGGCGCTGATGCCGGGAATCGTGGCCGTCTGGGTCGTTCCGGCGACGAGGATTACTCGCATCGTTCCTCCGCGAGCGCGATATCTGTCGGACGATTCACGTTGAGTGCAAGTTTGGTGTCGGATGTGAGGTACATGGTTGAATCAGTGTCTGTGGAATCGGATTGTGTGGTGTCAGTTTTCGTCCCAATAACGCCCAATCCAGTCGGGCAGACGGCGGTTCCCCGGTAGTCGAAGACGAGGGAGTCGTCGAGACTGGCCCCGAGCGTCTGTTTCAGTTCGACGGGGACGCACGCTGTCAACGACCCGCCCGCTGCGGCCTCCATGACCGCGTCGACGTGGTCGGGAAGCAACAGCGGGAGGTCGGCAACGACGGTCACGACCGGCCGCGAGACGCGCTCAAGCGCGAATTCGAGGTCGGAGACGTAACCGTCGCCAGGAGCATCGATACAGTGCAGTCCGAGGTCGCTCGCTCGCGTGCGGGTGTTCGGCGTGTGCGGCGATGTGACCGCGTGGACGGTCTCGACGCGGGAGCGCTGGAGCGCCTCGGCGATGCGGTCGAGCATGGGCCGGCCGCAGATATCGACGAGGGGCTTTTCGACCGCTGCGTCGAGGCGCGTACCGCGGCCACCGCACATCAAAAGAGCGTCCATGCCACCACCCCTACGTGAATCGCCGCGGCGCGAGCGAGTTCGTTCGTCGCGCCAAGCAGGTCGCCCGAGACGCCGCCGAGTTTTGTGCGGCCCCACGAGCGAAGGGCGAGTGCGACCACAGGGCCGCAGACGAGGGCTGCGATAACTCCCAGCCCACCCGCTAACAGTGCCAGCGCGGCCACCGGAAGACACGCAACAGCGACGGCAAAAAGGCCAGATTGTCCGTTCTCACCGACGAGTGCGGATCCCAAGCCCTCGTGCGCAGGTTCGCCGAGACAGACCAAGGTCGCCATTCCGGTCTTCGCGCCGACTTCGGCGGCGACGGCGATTGCGACGGCTGGGGTGAATGCGAGACGTCCACCCAAACCGGCGAGTCCGAGCGCGCCGAGACCGAGGACGACGAGCGTCAATCCGAGCGCGAGCAGGCCGCCGACACCCGTTTGCGAGTCTTTCAGGACCGAAAGACGGCGCTCAGCATCTCCGTGGACCACGGCGGCATCGCCGAGGTCTGCGAGCCCATCGGCGTGGGTGACGCCGGTCACGAGATACAGTGTGACGAGGTACAGCGCGGCCGCCGTCGGAACCGGAACCGAAAGCACGAACGGAACTGCGGCGAGTCCGCCGACGATGTAGCCGACAAGCGGGAACGCGACCGGAGACCGCCTGAAGGAGTCCCACTCGGCTTCGCCATCACCGCCGGGAAGTCGCGTGAGGAAGCCAAGCCCGCCGCGGACTGCGGTCAGAACCACGCAACCACCCCCGCGAGAACGAACGCGATGAGTCCGGCACGGGCGACGAGGCGAATCCCTCGTGCCGCAGTCGCCGTGTCCGGGAAGTCAGCGCCAGCGTCGAGCAGGTAGTGTCCGGGCTTTTCTAATCGCGTTTCGAGGAGGACTGCGAGCGTCGCCATGGGCCACCCCGAGTTGGGCGAGGCCGGACGACGAGCGAGCGGGCTGACCCGCGAAAGCGCGCCGGGCGAACCAGCGCCGATGGCGAGTAAGACGGCCGAGAGACGCGCCGGAAGCCACATTACCGCGTCATCGAGACGCGCCGGAACGCGACCGACTGGCTTGTGTCGGTACCCGAGCATCGAATCAAGCGTGTTGACGCCCTTCACCCACGCTGCCGCCCCAACCGCGAGCGGGAGCGAAAACGGGACGACGAGCGTAAACGCGAGCAGCGGGGCGACCAGTCCGTCGGCGAGGTTTTCGGCCGCGCTCTCGACGGCGGCGCTTCGAATCTCGCCAGCAGAGAGCGATGCCGGGTCGCGTCCGGCGAGGGCACGAAGCTCACCGCGGGCGGTATCGAGGTCGGTTGCGGTCGCCGTCGCCGACACGACGGTCTCCGCTGCGTCGAGCAGCATCCGAAGACTGGTCGTCGAAAAGAGGGCGAGCGCGGCGACGACTGCGCCGGCCCACGGCGATGCGAGCGATGCACCCCACGTCGCGCCCGAGACCACTCCCGCAGCGAGTGCTGGGAGAACGAGCGCAGCGAGCGCGCCGACTCTGGTGGGATGTTCCCACTCGCGGTCGAGGGGTGCAACGACGTTTCCGAACAGCGCGACGGGATGAATCCGGGCCGGTGGTTCGGCGAGGAGTCGATCCAGTCCAGCAGCGATAGCGACGGCGACCGTGGCTGTCACGGGCACGGGTCCTCCCCGGCACGTAACCGTGTTGCGAGCGCATCGAGCGTCGTCGCTTCGAGGTTCACGAACCGACCGCCGACTGCTTCGACACCGCCGTCGGCGTCGGGGTCGTCGCCGACGTGAACCAACTCGGATGCGTCGACGTCGAGACCGCGAGCGGCCGCCTCGAACGCCTGCTCGTTCGGTTTTCGCCAGCCGCAGGCGACACTCGTGGTGATGCTGTCGAACCCGCGTCGGTCGAGGTCAGACCGGATGAGCGTCCGTGCGACGAGTTCGGGAACCGAACAGTTCGAGAGGAGGCCGACGGGACCGGCCTCGCGGGCAGCCGAAACCGCCTTAACCGCACCGGGGCGTGTCGTCACCTCGGGGTCGAACGCAGTGATAACTGCGCGGCGGGCGGCGTTGTCCGGCGACTCGACACCTCGCGAACGGAGTGCTGCCGCGACGTGGGCCGGAAGCGGGACCTCTGCACCCTCGGGGGCGTCGATGTGGACCTCACGGTAGGCGTCGTCCCAGTCATCGGGAACCGCAACACCGTACTCGCGAAGAGCGTCAGCGAC
Organism: Haloferax sp. s1; assembly: GCF_058382125.1. Lineage (NCBI taxonomy): Archaea > Methanobacteriati > Methanobacteriota > Halobacteria > Halobacteriales > Haloferacaceae > Haloferax > Haloferax sp. s1. The sequence goes on along the minus strand of NZ_JBZRPK010000618.1, from coordinate 2,604 downwards.
GGCAGTCCCCGGGTCTACTGGATATTCGGCGTCGACGAGCGTGCCGAAGAGGTCGAACGTAACTGCCACTAGGTTTGTATTGGTGAAATTCTACTTGAATGCAGCGAAGCGGGTGCGTACAAGTGATTTTGCGCCCGGACTGTCCGACCGCCATGCCTATAGGTTCGGGCAGGTCGTCGAATCGGGTAATGAGTCTCCAAGGAAGCGACGCCCCAGACTTCACGCTCGAACGCACCGCTGGCGACGAAATTACCCTCTCCGAGACGCTGGAAAGTGGACCGACAGTCGTCCTCATTAACCGTGGTTACTGGTGTTCGTTCTGCACCGAACAACTCCAGACGTTCAGCCAAGTTTCCTACGACCTCTGGTTCAACGACGGTGTCGACATACTTCCGGTCATCACGAGTGACCTCGGCGATGTGAGGGAGATGCGGGACCGCTTCGACTTCGATTTCCAGCTCGCTGCGGACCCCGATGGCGAGGTCGCAGCACAGTACAGCGGCATCGAAGAGACCAGCCACGGCGTGACAGGTATTTCCGGCACCTACGTCGTCGACGAAGACGGCATCGTCCAGTACGAACAGGTCGCCGACCACCCGGCCGACCGGACCTACGGTAACTGGGTTCGGTACTTCATTCGTAACGATTACGAGGATGTCTTCGCGTAGGCGCGCGAGAGGCTCCACAAAACGTGTATGTATTCAGATAGCAGAAAACACTTGGTAGCAGATGACAGTGAGTGCATATGCACCGTCGCGCCCTCCTCGCCGGTATTGGTGCCCTCCCAGCAGGATGTCTCGGAGTGTCGCCTCCGCGAGCGAATAGCACAACAGCCTCTTCAGTGGCCACCGAGACGCCAAACTCGACAACCACTACGGCGCACCCCACAGCGACGTGTGACAAGGAGACTGAAACGCCTTCCACAGAATCAACAGGCGAGACCGAAACAGATGCGGAATACACACTGACCGACCTCACGGAGTCGACAGACATCGACCGGCCGTCTGCCAAGTATATCCTCGAACCGTCGGCGTTCTACTCCAGCGATGCGGTTACGGAAGAAGAAGAGCGTACGGGCGAAGAACAAGTAGTGAAGGATATCTCCGAGATTGACGATGAAAAGGTTCGGAGTGCAATCGAGACCGCCATTCGGACGGGTGAGTGGCGCTCGAACACGCTTCCCGATGGGCTGGCCGATACGGTCGGACGCGTGGACTTCTTTACCGGTGTCTCGGAGGACGAGACGTACACGCATGTCGGGCTAACCCTGCATCGAACCCATCCAGACCGACCGCCCGCCTTAGAGTTCAACGCCGCGATTGTAGACGACACCGTCTCGAAAGACAGCCCCGGAGCGATTGCACTCACGCTGACCAACACGAGTCAAACGACGCAACGCGTGTTCTCGGGGACTGTGCCACCGTTTGGGATGGTATACGGGGACGCCACCGAAGACGAAGGTCGATTCCTCCTCTGGCGAGAGTACGAGGAGGAAGGCTGTGTCAACTTCTCTGAGCGAGGACTCGCCGTGTGTAGCATTGGTAAGATTACGAAATTGCAGCCATGTGAGCGCATTACTCGTCGCTACGAAGTGCTCCCGAGTGAAACAACTCGTCACCCCGAGTACACGGTGCCGCCTCACCCGGGGAGATACCGTCTTACCGACTCCTTAGACTACTATGAGACCCGTGGTGGGCCAGAATCGACGCTCTCGTTCGAGGTTGAGTTTACTCTCGAATCGATGCAGTAGCGCTGTCACACCTTACTCGTCGGTGGTGTCTGAGATGTCATTTCTCTCCCCGCACTCGTGAGTGAAACGAGTGAGCGCTCGTGGTGAAAGCGCGAACCACGTGATTCTAGCCTGCAGGATGTCGTTCATCGTACGGCCGGGAAGAACGTCGTCGTCCGGAGCCAAAACAGAAACACGAGGAAGACGACAGAGAGGCCGATGAACGACCAGTCACGTACTGATGTGTTGAGCGTCGCGAGACGAAGGCGACGACTGTCGGGGTTGCCGAGTGACTGCGAAAAACCGCGCGTTTCCATCGCCTCGACTGTCACGCGACTCCGTTTGGCGACGTCGAATATCAGCGGGTAGAACGCGCGAACCCCGATCTTCAGCAGGTGGAACCAATGACGCCAGCGAAGAAGGCCATCCGTCTCGGGACCGCTGCTTCGGAGCCGAATCGCGTGGACGATATCCCGGTATTCTTCGAGTAGAACCGGTAACATCCGGTATCCGTACGCGAGTGAGAACGTGAATCGGCGAGGAATCCCGAAGCTCAGTAACGCTTTGCTCAATCGCGAGGGACTCATCGTGGTGAAGACAGCGACGCTCGCGAGGGAGATGCTCGCCATCTTCAGATTATAGGGGACGAGCGCCGAGACGGCCCCGATTGCGTCTCCACCGGTAAGCCAGACGACCACCCCGAAAAACACGAGGTTCGAGACCATTCCAAACGTGAGCACGGCGAGCAAAACCCGAAACACGCGTGAGAAGACGACTAGGGCACACATAAACGCAAGAAGCGTCCCGAGGACGAGCGTAACGAAGAACAACCAAGGGACAGACAAGAACACGACATACCAGCCAAGGAGCACCCG
>NZ_JBZRPK010000047.1:0-698 GCF_058382125.1 Haloferax sp. s1 | reverse complement strand
ATTCAGTTCCAAACCTTGTGAATAAAGAAATTATAATACCAACTACTGACACTCGCGGAGGTTACACCTCGTGTTGCGGGATTCCCACAAATCGGTCGAGGGTGTATCCGAGGGCGAGGCCGTAGACCCAGTGGGCGAGAAGCGAGAACACGATGAACGAGGCGGTGACGAACACGTCAGCGCCCGGCCAGAACGCCGGAACGAACCCGGCCCAGTACAGCGTCGCAAACGAGACGCCACGAAGGTACTCGGGCGACTCCGGCGGGAGAAACGCCCCGACGACGACGAACGTCACCGGTAGGGCCACGACACCGCCGATACCGAATAGGAAGACGCCCAAGAGGAGCGTCGGCTCGTAGCCGAAGAACGCCGCGAACCCGGCGAATCGCGTGATTGGCTCGGTGACGAACAGCCCGAGCAAATCGGGAATGCCGACGAGGACGGGAAGCATCAGGACTGTTCCGATGAACCCACCAGCCATCGCAGTGACGATAACGCGACCCGTGATTTCGGGGTCGACCGTCTCACCGGCATGTTGCTCTACCGTTGTTGCCGTCGTCGGGGTCTCTTGGCTCATGTCCTCGTCATAGTACAACACGAGTCATGATAAAAGGTGACAAATACCACAATATGGAGGGGTTACAGCTTTCCGTGCAGACTCCCGAAGAGACCTCACTAGTGGCTAAGGCCGTCGGCTT
>NZ_JBZRPK010000046.1:0-698 GCF_058382125.1 Haloferax sp. s1 | reverse complement strand
ACATCGTCCTCGGCTACGGCGTCGTCCTCACGCTCGGCGCGTTCTACTACCTCAACTCGGACCTCATCGCGGTCGTAGCCATGCTCATCATCTTCCTTTCGACGCTCGGACTCTACGTCCTGTTCGTCATCTTTGGCATCGGCCTAAACGCGCTTGGCGTGCCCGGACGCGCTATCGACGCCGTTCGAGAACGTCGTAGCTGAGATGTTCCCGCTTCAGACTCGTGGTATCGGCGAAACCGTTCTTTCGACCGCGCCAGACGTAGTTGTCTTTCTGTTCGGTCTCGTCACGCAACTCGGCGACCAGTGGTTCTTCTTCCTCGCGTTCACCTCGCTGTACTGGCTTGCCCGCCCTCGTATTTCGGAGCGCCCGCGACGAGTCGCTGCCTCGTTCGTTGCCCTCGCGTTTATCTCGCTCTCGCTGGTGACGTCGCTCAAAGTCGGCTTCGCGCTCCCCCGCCCGCCGACAGCCGAAATCGCCTCGGCCCCGAACTGGCCCGCCCCGCTCGCGGACTTGTTCGTCTCGTTTACGACCGACGATGGGTTTGGATTCCCCAGCGGACACGCGCTCGGAACCACGGTCGTCTACGGGGCTGCCGCGCTCCTCCTCGACGTATGGGACCGACGGCGACGCGCCCTCGCTGCCGCGGCTATCGTCGCAACGGTCGCACTCTCCCGCGTCGTCCTCGGCGTCCACTA
>NZ_JBZRPK010000619.1:0-10120 GCF_058382125.1 Haloferax sp. s1 | reverse complement strand
GGAAATGTGCGGTTCCAGTGCGTCGTACTCGTACGGAAGTGGGTCGAGTTCGTAGCTCATAGTGGATAACCTGCGTATTTAGGGTCAGAGGGAATCCTGTTAAATCTTGAGGAATGGTACGGTAACATAGAACACCTTCTTTCGGGCCGCAGTCTCCCGATTCTCGGATTTTGACACCGCCGATTTCTCGCCCTATTTGTCGCCAAATGGGTTGGTCTTGCGTTCGTACTCGATTTCGGTTGCAATTTGGTCGGCGACTGCTGTGCCGAACTCGCGTTCGACAATGTGAAGCGACAGGTCGAGACCCGATGTGACGCCGCCCGCTGTGAGTACGTCGCCATCATCGACAATCCGTGCGGAAACTACGTCGGCGGCCGTCTCACGAAGGTCCGAAATTGCGTCGCCGTGCGTGACCGCAGGGCGACTATCGAGTATCCCTGCGCGGGCGAGGAGCATCCCGCCGGTACAGACGCCAGCGACGACCGTTCCTTCCTCGTGAAGTGTCGAGATAGCTTCTGGGATGGCTCCCTTTTCGGCTTCGGCCCACGCACTCTGTTCGGCACGCGAGTTCCAGCCACCACCGGGAACGATGAGAAGGTCGGGACGGTCTGATTCTGGGTTGAGGACGCCGTCGACGCCGACTCGCATGCCGTGGCTCGCGGTCACGAAATCACGGTCGTCCAGCGTGAGAAGTTCCGCCTCGCAGTCAGCACCGAACACGCCGGCGTTCTGGAACACTTCGAAAGGCGCGACGGCATCGAGTTCGTCGAAGCCGTCGTACAGAAGGATAGCAACGTGCATGGTCCGGCAGTCGGTCCGCAGGAAGATAGACATGGTGTACTGCGGCAAACCAGCGGTCAGTCGTCGCCGCGAGCCGTCTCGAACATTGACAGCGCCATCTCGCGGCGCTCTGCGTGGTCGACAATCGGAGCAGGATAGTTCGGAGCGACGCGGTCACGTTCGGTCTCACTTATTTCGTGCCACTCGTGGATGGTGCTGGCGGCCACGCCCTCCAACTCCGGCACGTACTTCTTGATGTACTCTCCGTCCGGGTCGTAGCGCTCGCCCTGCGTCATCGGGTTGAAGATGCGGAAGTAGGGTTGAGCATCGGTCCCCGTCGATGCGGCCCACTGCCATCCGCCGTTGTCGTTGGCCGTGTCGTGGTCCGAGAGATACTCACGGAAGTGGTCGTAACCGTGTCGCCAATTGCACAGGAGGTCCTTCGTGAGGAACGACGCGACAATCATCCGGACGCGGTTGTGCATGTACGCCTCTTTTTTCAGTTGGCGCATCCCGGCATCGACGATGGGGTAGCCAGTGCGGCCTTCTTTCCACGCCGCCAGTTCGTCGGAGTCGTCGCGCCACTGGATGTCGTGTTCGTACTCCTTGTAGTTCTCCGTCACGACGTTCGGATTGTACCGAAGGACGTGAGCGTAGAATTCGCGCCACGCGAGTTGTGACTGGAACGTCTCGACAGATTCGTCTTGCTCGCCGCCGACTCCCTCGCGGGCCTCGGCAGTCGCGGCGTACACCTCCCGAATTCCAATCGTACCGAACTTGAGGTCCGTCGAGAGTCGTGACGTAGCGTTTCGCGCCGGATAGTCGCGGTCGTCGGCGTACCGATAGATAGCATCCTCACAGAAGTCGGCGAGTCGCTTTCGCGCCGCGTCCGTGCCCGCGGAAACGATGTCGGCCGATGGCTCGTCGAAGCCGAGGTCGGAAATCGTCGGAAGGTCGCCTACGGCCACATCGAAATCGGCGTCGGAAAGAGTCTCTGAAGCGGCTTCGAGCACCGCCGCGTCGACAAGCGAATCCGCGTCGGGTTCCGGATACGGGTCCGGCTTGTCGCGGTCGCGCCACTTCTTCCAGAAATACGTGTACACCGAGTAGGGGTCCCCTGCGTTCGTCGTAATGCTCCCCGGCGGGTGGAATATAGCGTCGTGAACCGACTCGTAGGAGACACTAGCGTCGTCGAGCGCCGACCGAACGTTGGCGTCGCGTTCACGGGCTACCCCCGAGTAATCCGTGTTCCACACGACACCGTCGGCTTCGAGTGCTGCTGCGACAGCGGGGACGACTGCCTTGGGGTCACCGTGTGCGACGAGGAGGTCGCTTCCGAGCGACTGGTACGACGCGCGAAGCTCGGCAAGCGCGTCGAGCATGTACCGGACGCGCGGGGAACCGGCGTGTTCGAGCACCGCCTGGTCGAACACGAAAAGCGGGGCGATGGGTCTCGCCTCGGCGGCCGCTGTAAGCCCCCGGTTGTCTACGACTCGCAGGTCGCGCCGGTGCCAGTGCAGTTGCATAGCCGCGCTTCAGGCCGGAAGAAACGTCAATGTGGCGGCAGTTACGGTCACGATGGATTCGAACGGCGGGCCGTAGTCGTGCATAACTGGTGCTTAGCCCACACAAAACACACAAAACGACTCCCTACTCGGTCAAAAACCTCGTTTACACAGTTCCGGATACTAATTGGTACGCATCTGGTCAAATAGCGGACCGCCCTAAAGCGCTGACTATCGAGTGTAATATGATGTTATCTGCCGATTTCCGACAGCCCCGTGTATTTACGTTCTAGCTATCTGGTGTACCCGGTCCATACCAATACGATATGAGACCCACAGTGTAGGTATGTCCGGGCGTCGTCTCTTCACCGATTTCACAGTGCGCCAGCCACTGCTCGGGAACCCAGTCACGTTTCCTCTCCTTCTTTTGACAGTCGTCTCGGGTGCATTCGGATGGCTCGTGTGGGAGCCGTACGGCGTGCTCTTCGGTGTGCTCCCTCCAGCAGTCGTCTTCAGTTTCGCATTCATCGAGGTGTCCTCTTCACAGCCGCCGAGCCTCCCGTCTGCACGGCCGTCACCGCCGACCACACTCGACGGACGTGTCGACCTTGCGACTGCGCTGTACTCTGCGGGCATCTTCGATGCTGACTCGGAGCACCAACTTACGCTCTCGGAGCAGTTTGGCGATGACTGGCGCGAACGAATGGTCGAGGTAGACGGTCGTGAGCAGGATAGAGAGGCGCTCGCCGCCTTGCTTGGTGTCGACTCGTCTAGAGTCGAAATGGACTGGGACGAACACGGGTTGTTCGCACAACTCGACCACGGAACCGTCGGTCGCTGGTCATCGCGCGCTGCCTTCGTCGCCGACCTCACAGCGGTCAGGACGTTCCGTCGACACTACCCCGAGTGGTGGAAATTATCAACCGCGGACCGTAACCGGGTCCTCGGTGCACTCCGGTTGAGCCTTCGTACCTGTCCGACCTGTGATGGAACAGTCGAAGTCGATACTGACCGAGTTAGTGCGTCTGGTAGCAGCACACAGCAGCACATCTCCGCTCGGTGTCGCGGATGCAACGCCGAACTCTTCGACGGTGTCGTCGATAAGTCGGACCACGAGATGTCGGGAACGGATTCCGATACGGGCGTTCAGCCTCATAGCACGCGGTGAGGAACGATTTGAACCAGAATCAGTTTTGAACCAGAACCGCTCGCCTTACGGAAGCGGGTCAATCTCGTCTCGACGGCCGTCGAGCACGGAAAATTCCTCGTCGCGGCGGCGTTCGAGCCATTCGAGCAGGCGCGCTGCCCACTGCAGTTTCTTCGCTTTCATCTCGTCGACTGCGGGGTCGTCGAAATCCCATCCAGCGAACACGAGTCGGCCTGCACCGAGTTCGTCGGCGATGAATGCCGCCCGGTCGCCGTCGGTGAAGCCGCCCCAGTTGACGACAGGACCGACGGGTGCCGCCTGCGTCGTCCCGAGGACGTGTTCGTCGTCGAATTTCGGAACCCACTCGCGGATTTCGGGAACGTTGTCGCTGTGTGCCGCCGCAGCGACCGGAATCCCGGATTCGGTTAATTCGACCGCAGTCTGCGGATTTTTATCGATGTCGGTCACCATCAAGTCGAGGTCGTAGCCCGCCTCTCGAACCACGTCGGCGGCGGTCGAAGCGGCGACAACTACGTCAGCGTCGTCGAGACGGTCGAGTTCGTCGGCGAGCGTCGAGGCCGCTCCACAGATGGCGACTGTCTGTCCGTCCCAGTCGAGGCGGTCACGGTCGAACGGCGTAACGAGGCGCGCAAGCACGTCTCGGGCCGTTTCGTCGCCCGCTCTGTCGAACCCGAAGTCATCGAGAATCTGCTTGTAGACAGGTTCCCAGTGTGTAAATCGCATGGTATGGCTGTCGCTCAGAATGTAACTGTATGGGCCGGAATGGCACTCGTGTACCCCTACCCGCGTGCCCTTCCGGCGTCCACAGGACCGTTTTAGAGTCGGATGGTATAAGTTTTCTCTTAGTCGAACGGTCAACGTCTGCCGGTCGTCAGACGAAATTGTCTGTTTATATATAGATTTCGGGGTGCTCAGTTGACCGTCTGTGTCATTGTCTCTAACGCTGCTTCGAGAGCCGGCGAGGCGTCGGCGACGACGTGTTCGAGTCGGTCGAGTGCTGCGGGCGTACCGATGAGGAGCGCACCCGTCGAGCCCGTGTCGCCCCCGGCCAAGACGGCACCTGCGTCGGCAGCGGCGGCGGCGAGTTCTTCCCGGTCGTCGGCGCTGAGCCCTTCGAGTTCGAAGACGCGGGTGACACTCTCGGTAGCGAAATCTCGGTTTGCGCCGATTCGGTCGAGATGCCGGGCGGCTTCTCTGGGCGTCGTTACGTCCAGTTCTTCGACGGAAACGTCGCCGGGTTCGCGGACGCGCCGGCGTTTGAACTCGTGGCCGATGAGCGCCGCATCGCGCGTCTCTCGTACGTCGTGAGTTCGAATGATGTGTGCACCGCGTTCGACCGCCATCGACGTGGCGGCAAGGCTAACGGGAAGTGCGTCTTCGGTCGACCGGCCAGCAACGTCGCGGAGGAAGTTCTTCCGATTGATAGAGACCAAAATGGGGTAGCCGTATCCGCGGAACTCACGGAGGCGGTCGAACGTCTCGCGGTCGTGTTCGAGGGTCTTTGCTTCCGACCAGCCGCCGAACGCCGGGTCGACGATAGTCTTGTCGGTGAAACCGTTGCGTTCGAGCGCGTCGTAGATATCATCGACTTCTTCGATAGCGCCGGGACAGGTGAGGTCCGGCGGACTCGCCATCTTGGCCACGGCGGCGTCGAACTCCTCGCATACTCGCGGCATCTCCGGGTCGGCGAATCCGCAGATGTCGTTGACCATGTCGAAGCCTTGTTCGAGTGCCGCCTCCGCGACCTCGTGGTACCGCGTTTCGATAGAGAACACGGCGTCCCCGGAGACGTGGTCGAGGACCGAAAGCGCCGTGTCGAGGCGTTCGAGTTCGTCTTCGGCCGAGAGCACGTCGAGTCGCTTGTTCGCCGATTCGAGGCCGACATCGACGATATCAGCACCCTCGTCGATGAGTTCGCTGTCGACGTACTCGGCGGCCTCGCTCGGGTCGTTGAACACGCTCGGCTTGTACGGAGACTCCTTCGAGACGTTCAGCACACCCATGATTCGCGGTGGGTGGTCGTCGCCGATTTTGAGTCCTGCCGCATCGACGGTTCGCATATCCGTGGGTTGGACCACACGAACATATGCAGACCGGTCGCGGAATCCGCTCTGTTCGTTTTGTTTCTCGTCTCTCGCCGCTCGCCTCTCACCGCTCACTGCTCACTTCTCGCCTCTCACCGCTCGCTGCTCGTCTCGGGTGACTGACCGGCATCACGTCCTTTTTATCCGTCGCTCGGCTATCATCGGACCATGGCGAAGGTCAGCGTCGGACTCCGTGGATGGCGATTCGAGGAGTCCGAGATATTCTCCGAGGACGGCGAGTTCAAACCGCTCGACGAGATTCCAGAGGACTCACGTAAACGTCTCGTCCGCCTCATCTCACTCGTCGAAGAACCGTGTGACGCCTGCTACCTCATCCACGGTGACGAGGAGATTCACAAATGCCGTCAGGCGAGAATCGTCTACGGCGAACCCGGAGAGGAAGCGCTTCTCTGTGACCAGCACGAACCGGACTTCCTCTACTGGTTCCGCGAGGAAGGCGGCCGGGACTTCGTCGGCGACGTCGTGTTCGCCGATGCTTTCCACGAGTGGTTTGCAGACGGCGGCCGCGCACCCGACGGCTACGGCGGCTTGGAGCACGTCGATACTGACCCCGACGAACTCCCGTCGCCGCCGGATGCAAACGAGATACAACGCCGCCTCGAAGCGAACTTCGAAGGCGAGCGTATCGACATCCGCGACTACGACCCCAATCCGGACGAAGACGCCACGCCGCTCAGTGAAGACGACCTCGACGGCGTCGACCTCGACGCGGACTACCCGACGAAATGAGCGGCGAGCAGCATTCAGACGCCGACACGTGCGACGACTCGGACGCAACTCGCGTCTCGGACGAAGCACACGCCACGGACACGGCAACCGGGACGGACGAGGACAACGTATCCGAGGCGGACGAGGACCACGAGTTCATCGTCGTCGTCGTCGACCCCAAGACGCCCGGTAACGTCGGCACCATCGCCCGGGCGATGAAGAACTTCGGCATTTACGACCTCAGACTCGTCAATCCGCCGCCGCTGGACCCCGACGGAGAAGCCTACGGATTCGCCGGGCACGCCCGCGAAGACGTGCTTCCCAACGCAACCGAAACGACGCTCGAAGAGGTCGTCGAGGAGTACCACACCATCGGAACGACCGCCGTCTCCCACGAGGATTCCACCCGTCACATCCGCTACCCGTTCAAGACACCGGTCGAAATCGCCGACTCGCTGGAGTCGGTGAAGACCAAGACCGCGCTCGTCTTCGGACGCGAGGGAACCGGACTCGACAACGAGGAGCTTGCGATGCTCGACGAAGTGTGCTGTATCCCCGCTGACGGGCGGTACCCCGTCCTCAATCTCGGACAGGCGGCGACGATTCTCATGTACGAACTCCGCCGATTCACAGTGGAGGAGACGCAACTCCCCGACGTGGAACGCGAGCGCGCCTCAGAAGCCGAAATCGACGTAGTCTACCGGTTCTTCGACGACCTACTCGATGCAATCGACTACCGCGAGCACAAGCGGGACAAGACATCGCAGATGATGCGCCGACTCATCGGCCGCGCGCACCCGACAGAACGTGAGGCAGCGACGCTCACGGGCGTCCTCCGCCGCGCGGCAGAGCGCGTCCGCGACCCTGACCGCTTCCGCGACGACGACTGAGTCGCTCCGACTATCCCACCGCCCGACTGCCGATTACTCCTCGTTTCGCCGGACGAACATCACGAGACCGACGAACGAACACACTTTCTCGATTTCGCCGGATTCGCGTTCTGCATAGGTCGTCGTCTGAATCTCCGCGAGTCCGCGGTCGTCGGTCTCGACGGTCGTCTCCAGCACTTCGTTTTCGATGGTGAGCGTGTCGCCGGGATAGACGGGGTTCCACCAGCGGAGTTCGTCAACGCCTTTCGCCCCGAGTGCGGCAGAGTCGCGGAGGAACCCGTCCACGAGCAGGCGCATCGTCATGGCCGTCGTGTGCCACCCGCTGGCGATAACACCGCCGTACATCGACTCCGCTTCGGCCCGCTCGGGGTCGGTGTGGAACCACTGGGGGTCGTACTGCTCGGCGAACTCCAGAATCTCCGCCTCTGTCACCTCGTAGTCGCCAAACTCGTAGGTGTCGCCGACGGCGAGGTCTTCGAAGAATCGCATGCGCCTCGTTTCGTCCGGGGGTATCGAGAAAGTAGCGGTGTCTGGAACCGCTTTGTTCGATGTCTCTTACGGCCCTTCCCCGTAGAGAACGAGTAGCAATGTGAGAAAGAAGAACGTGGACACGAGGAGGAGGGAAAAACTGAGCCACCGCTTATTCGTGGGATTCGAGTACACGGCGTATCCTGCGAGGACGGGGAGCGTAAAGTGGATGAGAATATCGAGGTACGAGGCGGTGTTGGGTAGCCCGGCAGGATGGAGGATAAGCACCGTTAGCAACACGGAGAGGACGGATAATCCACTGCTAAGGAGTGTGAGCCGTGACCGTAGTCCGACAGCTGCGGCAGCCAACCCCGAGTACAAGAAGTAAGAGAGAAACCGTGCACCGAGCACGAGTGCGACGGCGACGGGGTCCGAAAATTGGTTCGTGAACCACTCAAACACGTCCCAATCGTCGTTCTCAAGCCATTTATGCGTTTTCAGTGTCACTTAGTGGGTATAACGAACAGTTGCGCTGGGATGCATACCATTCCCCGACAACTGTTTCCAACTGGATGTCGTAATTTCCGGCGAGATGGCCCCGTCCTCACGCCGTTCTCGCCTCCCGATGGTGCTCATCGGCGTTACGATACTCGCGTTCTACCTCCTTCTTAGCGCCCTCAGTGCCTTCGCGGTGCTGACGTTGTGGCAACTTCGTCCGGACCCGGTGACGGCCGCGCTCGCCGGTGTCAGCATTGCTGTCGTCCTCGGCTACGTGAGCTTTCGATTCGGCACGGTTCGGCTGCTCAGTCAGCTTGACGCGCGGAACTTGACGCCGAGTGAGTCGCCGTCGGTGTACCGACTCCTCGAACGCCTCTCCGACGAGATGGGTATCGAGCCGCCGACGCTGAAAGCCGCGCACTTCGCCGCCCCGAACGCGATGGCGCTCGACCCGATGGGTCGCGACGTGGTCGTCCTTGACGCCGCGCTCTTTCGACTCCTCGACGTGGACGAGTTCGAGGCGTTGCTGGCGCACGAACTCGCGCACCTCGAACGGAAAGACGGGCTCGTGCAGTCGCTCGTCGCGAGCGTCCTCCAGACGTTCGTCGGCGTCGGCTACTTGTTCGTCTCGCCGGTGACGTTCTTCATGACGGGCGTCGCACTCGGCTCGGCGTGGATTCGCGGGCGGCCGTCGGAATGGGACCAGACGGTTCCGGGGCGAATTCGGCACCACCTCGTCTCGCTCGTCGGCGTCTTCGGATTCGGCTTCACCGTTCTCATCCGCTCGCAGTCACGCAAGCGGGAGTTCGCCGCCGACGTGCGGGCCGCCGAGGTGACGGGTGAGCCGCTGGCGCTCGCCTCGGCACTCCGGAAGTTAGAACGGGCAGCGCGGCCGCAGTTCGGGCTGTCACCGCTGTGGGTCTACGGCGAAGTCGAGGTCGAAGACTCGGTTTCCGACCTGCTTTCGACGCATCCTTCGACCGACGAGCGCGTGGAGCGACTGGCCGCGATGGCCGACGAGTCGATGACGCGAATCGAGGTGCAGTGAGATGCCCGGTTCACCCGACCCGGTACTCGGCAACTGGCTCCTCACTCACGTCGTCGCCGTCGTCGCCGCGCTCGCGACCGTCGGCGTCGTGTACGCGACTCGAACCCGGAGCGCCCGCGGTTACCTGACGTCCCTGCTTCTCGGGGCTGGCTACGCCACCGCGACGCTCGCCGTCTGGACCGCGGCGCGGCTCGTAACCGGTGCGTTTCCCTCTGGCTTCGAGAATCCGGTCACTGCGGCCGGATTCCTCGGGCTCGTGTTTCTCCTCCTCGCCGGATTCGTCGTCGTCGCCGCACTGTTGTTCGCCCGGTTTGGTCTCGTCATTCCCCTCATCGGCCTGTTCGGCATCACGGAACTCGTCTGGTGGGCGTTCCTCCACGTCCGCGGCGAGACCGACGCGCTCGGGATGTTCCTCATCTTCGGGCCGCTGTTTCTGGTTCTCCTCGTCGCCGTCTCGGTCGTCGAGTACGCGGGGCGACAGCTCTGGTCGCGGTTCGGGAACGGCGGCGGAAGCGGCCGCTCGACGGTGTGAGAAACAGGTAAAATCGAGAATGACCGCTTCAGGCCCGCTTTTGAATCTCTTCGCGGAGCACGTCGCTCACGACGCCGCCGTCGGCCTTGCCGCGGAGTGCGCCCATCGCTTCGCCCATGAGCGCGGAGAACGCGCCCATACCCTGTTCTTCGACCTGCTCGGCGTTTCGGTCGACGACTTCCGAGATTGCCTCGCGGACTTCGTCCTCGGAGACGCCGGAGAGACCCGCTTCTTCGACCGCTTCTTCGGCGGAGAGGTCGGGGTTCTCGGCGATGGCCGAGAGCACGTCGTTGACGCCCTCTTTGGCGAGGTCGCCGTCTTCGACGAGGTGCATGACGGCGAGTAGGTGCGCGTCGGTGAGTTCCTCGACGGCAACGTCGTCACGGCGGAGTTCCGTAACCGTCGATTCGAGGAGGCC
>NZ_JBZRPK010000620.1:0-10125 GCF_058382125.1 Haloferax sp. s1 | reverse complement strand
CGCCATTAAACCTCCAGTACCTATTGGAAGAAAGTCACCCTAAAATACCGGGAAAAGTGTAGCCCCCCTAAAATAAACCGAGGGTTGTGGTGAGGTAATATTGCGTAAGAGCCGTAACCGGCAATCGAGTCGTCGAGCGTACTGAACCCGCCTGTCGATTGCCCGGTCATTGCGTGATTGACCGCGTCGAAAATCGTGGGCTCGATCCCGTAATTAGGGGCGACGAGGAACGTCGCTGCGGCGAGATAGACCGCGACCAGAGCGGTGATGCCGACGTAGACCTTCCAGATCGCACGCGCGGTTCCCACAATGCTCGGCCGTAACTTCTCGTTTCGAGCTTCCGACTGGTACAGCGAGATGCCGGCCGTACCGTGTGGCTGCCGGAGGATCGCCAACGAGAGAACGATCATCCCTGCGCCGCCAATCCACTGCATCTGTGACCGGTACCAGAGGAACCCGCGGCCCACAGACGGTTCGCGGATGCTCATCGTCAGACCAGTCGTCGTGTACCCGCTCATGCTCTCGAAGAACGCGTGTAAGGGGTTCTGGAAGTACAACAGGCTCGATTGATAACCCGCCCCTGCAGGGACGAAAGATTCGAGGACTGCTGGCGGCGTGATGTATGCCACGATAACGAACGGGAGCGCCCCGAAGAACGCGGTTGCGGCCCATCCAAGGGCAGCAACGATCATCGCGTGGTGTCGCTTCGGTTCCGGGGCGTCCTCACAGAGTTTGTACGCAAGCCCACCGACGAACGCGGTGATGCCTGCTGCGATGAGAAATGACAGCCCGGAATACCACTCTTGGTAGAGGAGAGATACCAGTACTGGGACGAGCATCGACCCACCGATGAGGACCTGAAGCCCGCCAATGTCCCTGATAACTGTCTTCGAAGCCGTGAGGAAATTCAAGCGACCAGCAGTAGACGTCGGTGATGAGTTGGAATGAGACATAGTTCAGTGGTCCGCGTTTCAAGGGTGATTATCTGGTTTTGTGACAGGAGGCTCCGCCCGTCGAAGCCGATTCTCGTATCTGTTCTCCACCAAATTCGCCAATCCATATAAATATGCCGATTGGATTACTTAACGAGTAAAACTACACAGGTCAAATTGTGCAAACCGAAATAGCAATGGAGTCGGTACGAGTCCAAATCGATTATCTCCCTGCAGAGTGACGGGTCAGATATGAGCGACCGTTTGGATGAGGTAGACAAACGAATCCTCTACCATCTGGTTCGGGATGCGCGAAATACGTCCGCGCCCGAAATAGCCGAGGAAGTAAACGTCTCGGCGGGTACGATTCGAAATCGAATTTCACAGCTCGAAGAATCCGGCATTCTTCGGGGCTATCACGCACTCGTCGATTATTCGCGAGCAGGCGGCCGTCTGACTAACCTCTATATCTGTACCAGTCCGGTTCCGGATCGTGACCGCCTCTCGAAACAAGTCGCCGAAATCCCCGGTATTGTCAGTGTTCGACAGCTGATGAAAGGCAGAAACAATCTCCACGTGACTGCTATCGGTGATGATATGCAGGAGCTCAACCGGATAGCGAACGACCTCTCCGCGATTGGGCTTGAGATTGAAGAGGAGAATTTGCTCCAGAGCGAGCAAATACTTCCGTATCATAAATTCGGCCCAGAGGCGTCACAGGATGGCCATACGATTGCGGACTTTATGGAACTCTCCGGCGGTGCCGAAGTCGTGGAGCTTACAGTCTCTTCTAATGCTGACGTTGCAGGCCTCACGTTGCGTGAGGCGAACGAAGGTGGCGTTATTCAATCGGACGTTCTGGTGGTTTCAATCGAGCGTGACGAGGAAATGTTAACACCTCGTGGAGATACGACGGTCCGCCCAGATGACTTGGTAACGCTCTTCTGTCGAGGTGGACTGACGAGAGAAACCGTTGAAGCATTCGGCGACCACAAGTGAGTAGGAACCCAGAGAGAGACCGGCCGTTTTAACCTACTGCTATCTCTCGGGGGTATCAATGAGCCTGTCGCGGGGTTTGATTCTGCCGGAGGTTAACTAACAGATGCCAAAATCACTCGAACGTGACCTCGGTCTGTATGCAACGATTACAATCAGTATTGGTGCGATGATCGGCAGTGGTATCTTTGTCCTCCCTGGACTCGCTGCCAAGAAGACAGGGCCGAGTGTGATTCTTGCGTATCTCCTCGCGGGGCTAATCGTTCTGCCGGCTGCACTCTCGAAAGCGGAGATGGCGACCGCAATGCCAGAGGCTGGCGGTACGTATCTCTATATCGACCGAGCAATGGGTCCGCTTCTTGGAACTATTGCGGGGATCGGATCTTGGTTTTCTCTCGTATTCAAGAGTGCCTTCGCTCTCGTTGGACTCGGGGCCTACGTCCTTCTCGTCATCTCGATTCCAGGAGAGTATCTGGTGTTTTTGAGCCTTGGCCTCGGTGTCCTGCTCGTCGTCGTCAACATTGTTGGAGTGAAGCAGAGTGGCCGCTTGCAAGCCATTATCGTGAGTCTGGTATTGCTCTCGCTTGCTGCATTCACGTTCTCTGGAATCATCAACGTCGATGGTACCAATTTCGATCCGTTCGTCACACACGGAAACAGCGGTGTGCTCGCAGCGACGGGTTTCGTTTTCGTCTCGTATGCAGGCGTCACGAAAATTGCGTCCGTAGCTGAAGAGGTAGAGAACCCGGGACGGAATATCCCCATTGCGATGATCGGTTCGGTTGTCGTGATGATGCTCGTCTACACACTGACCGTCTTCGTCGTCGTCGGTGTTTCACCACCGAACGAACTGATGTCGAACGATATGCTCACACCAATGGCACTTGCTGCTCGGCAGTTCGCAGGCCAATGGGGCGAGCTCGCCGTCGCACTCGTCGCAATCTTCGCTCTCACGAGCATGGCTAATGCAGGCATCCTCTCGTCGTCTCGATTCCCATTCGCGATGAGTCGTGACGAACTGGCTCCACGGCGATTGCGTGAGGTCAGTTCCCGTTTCAAGACGCCGATTGTTTCCGTCTTGCTGACCGGCGGATTACTACTTGGGCTCATCGCCTTCGTCCCAGTCGTTGAACTCGCGAAGCTTGCGAGTGCGTTCAAAATCCTTATTTTCACCTTAATCAACGTCGCCCTCATTGCATTTCGCGAAAGCTCCCTGGAGAGCTACTCCCCAGAGTTCACCTCGCCAGCGTATCCATGGGTGCAGATCTTCGGTATTATTGGTGGACTCGTGTTACTCACACAGATGGGACCAGTCGCAATCGGTGGCGCGGTTGGGATTACTCTCATGGGTGTCCTTTGGTATCTAGTCTACGGTCGGTCGAAAACGGAGCGACAGGGGGCTGCTCTTGATGTTGTCCGTCGGTCTGCGGACGCGAAGTCACTCTCTCAAGTCGAACAAGCGTTCGTCGATGAAGATAGTGTAGTTCTCGTTGCCATGGATGAACGAACTTCACAGAGTCGAGAACGGACGCTTCTCACAGCCGCGGCAAGCGTTGCCGCCCAGCGTGACGGCCAGGTTCATGCTGTACGGTTCGAAGAAGTTCCTGAACAACTCACGCTTTCGTCGGCAACCGAGATGGACGAATCGGACCGCGAGTTCGAACGAAAGACACAAGAGCTCGCTGCAGATCTCCCTGTACCGATTCACGCCCAAAGTATCGTTAGCCACGATTTACGGCGTGCTGTCGTTAACTACGCCTCGAATATTGAGGCGGACCTTCTGATGGGGGAGTGGGAACCTGACCGTTATCACGCAGAGTTACTCGGAAGTGACGTTGACTGGTTCATGGAACACGCACCCTGTGACACGGTCTTTCTCCGTGACCGAGATATCGACGACGTCAACGAGATCACCGTTATCACCCGCCGCGGTCCATATCGACCACTCAAGGTTACTCTCGCAGACGCACTTGCAGTTCACCACGACGCGCGAGTCCGATTCCTTACTGCCGTTGACAAGGACGCCCCTGAGGAACAGGTGACTGCGACTCGAGACTACCACCGTGAGCTTGAGACGCTATGTGAAGCTCCGACCACGAGCGAGGTGGTTCGTACGTCAGATCTTCTCGATGACCTCGTTTCAGCAGCTCAAGAGACTGATGTAGCCGTTATCGGGACAGTTGTGCATTCACGGATTCACGAGTTTGCATTCGGCGATCCCGCAACAGAGATCAGCAATCGATTGGACGCAACCGTCTTGTTGGCCCACCCACGAGAGTTAAAGAGTCAAAGCTTCATTCGGGGAATCGTAGAGAGAATCGCCTTCTAACTGTATCCACGCCAGAGACACGACCGCTCTCCTCAGGGGACGTCTAGTAGATGTCAGGATGGCTGCTCCGAGGGGTCAGGCAGCACGAGAACCGGTAAATCGCTCTCGTTCACGAGCGTTGTCGTCACATCTCCAGTGAGTAGTTTCAGCCAGCGGCTTCCCCCTCGAGGTGTAAACACAATGGTGCTCGCGTCGAAATCGTGCGCGGCAGTGATTATTGCGTCACCGACATCGGTTCCGTATAGATACTCGGTCTGGAGGGCTATATCGACACCCTGGAGTCGATCTCTCAGGATCTGAAACATCTCGTCGGCAGCGAGTTCGCGTTGCTCAACGGACGCCTTGTCGGGGGCACCACCAGCTTTCTCGATGACGTGAACAGCGATTACTGTGCTAGGACTGCCGTCGACGTATGGAATTAAGGCACCTGCTGTCGCTGCAGCATCGTCCTTGTTGGCGATTGGAACAATAACCCGACTGAAGAGGGATTGCGACATTTAAATCACGCTACGAAATCAGGGCGGATAGGGCATAAAACACTTGACGGGAGTCAGAGCAACGTGGTGAGGACTGTTGAATAGGTCATTCGCATCAGCCCTGCTCCGAAGCCAAAGCCGATGAATGAGGATAGAATCGAGACTTGGTTGTGAATGCGGCCTTCACCATCCGTCAGGAAGGCGAGACCGATGAGCGAGCCGGTCCCGAAACAAATGACCAACCCCGAGAGGAACCCAAGCCACGCGAAGTAGATATCCCCGGTGAGGGAGAGAAACTCGTACGACGGAGTCCAGACACCCAGTACCATGAGTGTGTACCCACCAATTAGGTACGCAAAGAAGAGCACCCCAATAGGAACGAAAAGCGGTACCGAAACACGTGCTCCGACGAGACAGAGCTGTTCTATCGTTCCGGCGATTTGCCCGCCTAGGGATTGATTCGGCGGGTCGAACTCATCCGAATCAGTGGGTGGGTTCATGTTCTCACCGACTCACCGAGATTCGTTGCTTTTGCCCCTTTCCCGATCCATTTCCTGAGGAATCCGAAAATTGCCGAGTGGACGGGCCGGTGTTTCCGAACCATCACGACTTCACCGTCGAATTCTTCACCTACTGTCTCAGGCACTTCACCGAAGAGGACGCGACGGAGGATCCCCTCGCCTGCTGCGCCGATGATTACGGATTCGAAGCCTTCACTACGCGCATACTGGAGAATCGTCTTTGCAATGTCTTCACCTTCCTGCACAGCGGTGTCAACATCAATCTCCGATTCTGCCAGCGACTCCTGTTTATCAGCTAGGAACGATTCCGCTGTATCGACATCTCCGTCGGTTACGACGTGGAAGAGCGTCACATCAGCACCGGTCGCCGCGTATGCGACTGCAAAGAGGTCGGCGAGCTCCGAGTTCGCACCTCCCGCTGTCGGAACCAGTACACGTCCCGGTTTAGGTGATCCGTCGGTTTTTACCACTGCGACGTCACACTCCGCGTTCTCGACGACGGTGTCGATGTTCGAGCCGAGCACGTAGTCGGAGACTCGTTTCCGCTGTCCGCGCCACCCCATGAGGACGAGGTCGCTATCGCGCTGATATGCGATGTTGTTGATGCTTCTCCCGATATCGTGGCCGATCGTCACGGTCTGATGAACGGGGACGTCGTCCGGAGCGTACTGCATTGCTTCGTCGAGCAGTTCTCGCTGTTCGCTTGCGTATCGGCGTCCCTCTGAGAGTGGTGTCTGTTCAGGAACCGTTGCGACACTCGTGAGCAGAACTTCACCGTCCTTGTGGCGAGCGACCGCACTCCCGGCACGGATGAGCTGTTCAGCGTTCTCCGGGTTCGCAATCGGAATCAAGACTTGATACCCACGGTCTTCAGCTGCGCGTTCTTCGGTGATGAGGCGCGTCTCTTCTTTCGCTTCCGTCTCACGCACGCGCCCGCGAGAGTAGAGGAAGAAGATACCGACGCCGACTAGGATCCACGCAATCGCCCCGTACCAGGCCAGCGGACTGTAGTTGAACAGGTAGACAGCGAGGGCAAGCTTGGTGATAATCCCGATGATGGGTACGTAGGGGAAGAACGGCATCACGTATCCGTAATCGATCTGGTCTCCCCACTCCCGGCGTATCACGATAGCGGCGTAGTTCACTTGGAGGAACAGCAGGAGGAACATCACGTCGGTCGCGGCCGCGACGGCCTCGATCGGAAGTGCAACAGCCATGAAGATAATGAGTGCCCCGGAGAGTGCAGTCGCGATGTGCGGTGTTCGCTTTTCGTCATGGACCGCGCTAAACGCATCCGGCAGGACGTGGTCTCTCCCCATCGCGAAGGAGACACGCGTCGACGAGTAGGTCGTCGCGTTCAGTGCGGAGAGCGTCGAGAAGATACCCGCCACGAGGATGACGACCGTTCCGTAGGGCATGATCTGTCCCGCAGCACGAGCGAGACCGAGTTCTCCGAGGTGGCCGAGGATTTCCCAGACTGCGGCGTCCTCGATAGTATTCGGGACCGGAGGTAGGTTCGTCGCTCCGTGAGCCCCTGATGCAGCACCTTCCTGAGCCAGTTGGAAGAGGTCGGGCGTGACCGTGACTGCACCGATGAGTACGATCGCCACGAGCATGTAGATCGTGACGACGACAGACATCGAGTAGAAGACTGCTTTCGGTACAGATTTCTTCGGGTTAACGACCTCTTCGCCAGATTGAACGATAATCTCGTACCCCTCGAAGGCGATGAAAGTCAGTCCCATCGCGATAAACACACCACTGAGGTCTCGTGGGAGGAACGGCTGGAATCGACTGGTCGCTTCGGCGGGATTTCCGAAGATGTAGCCCAACCCAAACGCGATGAGGATGAGGATGACCGTGACCTTGACCATGGTCACAATATTGCCAGCGAGTCCAGTCTCTTTCGCGCCACGGAAATTGATGTACGCGAAGAGTACACCAGCGAACACTGCAAATATCTTTTCTGGGCCGATCGTGAGTAAGAATAGATCGACCGGTTCGAAGAGCGCGATACCGAAGTAGTCGGTCAACAGTAGGTGGACGAACGCACCGAATCCGAGCGTGTACAGTGAACCGGCGACAGCGTGGGCGAACCAGGACATCCACCCAGCGAGGAATGCCTGCGACCGGCCGAGCGCTTCACGAACCCAGAGATACCCACCGCCCGCTTCGGGTATTGCTGACCCCAGTTCGGCATACACCATCCCTGTAAAGATGGTGATGAAGCCGTTGAAGGCAAATGCCATTACGAGTCCAGGACCTGCCTGCCCTGCGGCGAGACCAGTGAGGACGAAGATACCGGCACCGATCATGGCACCGATACCGATCATCGTGATATCGAATACAGAGAGGTCTCGAGCGAGGTCTTCGTTATTACTGTGGCCCGGTAGCCCTTCGTCGTCACTCATTGGAACCACCGTCCATAGCGTCGCTGAACGGGCCTTTCTGGTACTCGCCGGAATCTATTTTATCCACGACGTACTTGCCGTGTATAACAGCAGCTTGGAGTCCGACCCACGCAAGCAGCGTGAAGATGGCTCCGAGAATCAGCGTGGATACCATGTGTTTTGAGTTTCCCACACACCATTATAAAAACTATCGTGAGGGAACCTGAATTTGGTATATAAATTGTATTGGGCTGGCGAAACATCCAATACCCATTCTGAAGGCCGGTACTTCGCACCGAAGGTACAGATCGGACGAGTATATTTTGCGTTACGTAATCAGAAAAGCTATCTCTACGGACAAAACCAATCAGTTTAAAGTACCGTTCAGTAAACGGAAACTGTATGGCCAATCGTCTTGGGACAATTGCTCGCGACCTCGGGCGGATGCTCGAGGCACTAGCAGGTCTCATCCTCGTTTCGGTTCTTATCCCTCTCGTCTGGCGAGAGTGGTGGGTCGTTCCTGGAATGGTTCTTTCAGGTATACTCCCCCTGCTCGTTGGAGTTGGACTCTCCCGAGCCTTCCAGGACGCAGAGGACCCGGGTCGCTTGCACGGAATGATGATCGCTGCCTCTGGGTGGTTCTTCGTCGCAGTCTTCGGCTCTGTTCCGTTCCTGATCATTGCATGGACTGCTCAGCTCGATCCGGGGGTTCTCAATGTCCCTGTTCGATTCACGACAACGGGGACAGAAGCCTATAGCACGCTTGCAGCGTTTCAGAACCCGCTCAATGGCTTCTTCGAGAGCATGAGCGGATTCACAGGGACAGGCCTCACGATGTCTGTTCATGAGGATGTCCTACCACACACACTCCAGTGGTGGCGCTCGTTCATCGAGTGGGTCGGTGGAGTCGGTGTCATCGTCCTCACGACGGCGATTCTCGCTCGCCCGGGGAGTGGTTCACTCACGCTCTACGAGAGCGAAGCGCGCTCCGAGAAGATCCACCCGAGTATCGTTTCGACGGTTAGGACTATCTGGTGGATTTTCCTGCTCTTTACGTTCTTCTCGATTCTCGTCCTGTGGCTCGCAGGGATGCCGATGTGGGATGCAATCAATCACGCGATGACCGGACTCGCAACCGGTGGGTTCTCGATTACCGACAACTCGATTGCGACCTACGACAGCGTCGCAATCGACTTCGCACTGATCCCGATCATGATCCTGGGGAGCATCGCGTTTCCGATCCACTATCTCATCTTGCAGGGTGACCTCCGAAACTTCTACTCGGATCTCCAGACGCGGTGGGTGTTCATTTTCTTCGGACTCGGAACACTGATTCTGACAGCCCTGCTGTTCGACCAGGGGTTCTACCAAACAGAGGCGATTGTGGTTGCTGGCATCGTGCTTCAGGGACAGGCAGCAACGCTCTTTCAGACGTTTCGGTTTGCCTTATTCCAGTTCGTTTCGGCGGCATCCTGTACCGGGTTCCAGACAGCAGGGTCACTCGGTCCAGGATGGTCGCCGCAAGCGCAGTTGACAGTCACGTTCGGAATGGTCGTCGGGGCGGCAGCGGGGTCAACTGTCGGAGGAATCAAGCTCATTCGACTCCTTACGCTTGCCAAAGGCACCCTCTTCCGTATCCGTGGAGTGTTCTACCCTGCGAGTGCGGTACGGACGTTCCGCCTTGACGGACGCGCACTCTCAACCGAAGAGGCTGCCCAAGAGTTCGAAGAAGCCGCGATTATTACGTTCCTCTGGGTGCTCTTCTTGGGTCTGGGGGCGTTTGTCCTGATGCTTTCGGTCCCTATGGGACCCGATGGATTCACGCTAGAAAATGTTCTATTCGAGGTGGCCTCTGCTCAAGGGAACGTCGGTCTTTCGTCGGGGATCACCGGACCAGGAATGCCCACGATTACGAAAGTGATGTTCCTCTTCAATATGTGGATCGGCCGACTTGAGATTATCCCAGTCCTCGTCCTACTCCGAAGCATCTTCGTCTCAATGGAGGTCTACGAATAATGCACCTCGAGAAGATTCCGTTTATTGGCTCTCTCCTCGCAGCAGGAGCAGACGACACCGTATTCGATATACTTCTCCTCCTGGGACCTCTCGTGATCGTCCTAATTACAATTCTGGGCCGCACATCGCTCACAGTTCTATTCGCAGTCGCCTACACGAGTGTGTTTGTTGGTTATATTGCCTACAAAAGTATGGCCACTACGGAGAGTAAAACTTAGCAGGCCTCAGATTAACGCTTCCTCATGTACATTATAATCGTCGGTGCTGGAGACATAGGTTCACAGGTCCTCGATCTTCTCACGAGGACGCAAAACGAACTCGTGGTCATCGAAACTGATTCAGATGTCGCCGAGCAGGTCAGTCGTAACTACGACGCTCTCGTGCTGAACGCCGATGCGACGATGAAAGAAACGCTAATCGATGCCGGTGCAGAGCAAGCTGACGCCGTCATCACGACCACGGACC
>NZ_JBZRPK010000621.1:0-10133 GCF_058382125.1 Haloferax sp. s1 | reverse complement strand
GGTCCGCCTCTTCGGGGAAGCCGTGGCGTTCGGCCTCGACGAGCGCGTCGAAGAGCGCAGAGGCCGGGGCGTCGCCGGTCCCGATGTCGCGGAGCGTGTCGTACAGGTCGGTGTCGTAGTGGTAGTCGAACTCGTTTTCCCGGAATCGAACGTCGCGTGGGACCGTCTCGTCGAGGAGCAGGAACTCGTCGTTTTCGGCCTTCACACGCTCTCGAACCTCCTTCCAGAAGCCGTGGGGGACGCCCCACGCCACGTCGCATCGGAAGCCATCGACGACGTCGACCCACTCGTCGATTACGTCGAGCATCCACGCTCGCACGTCCAGCGAGTCGTAGTTGAGGTTCGGAATCCGCGCCCAGTTGAAGTACATGCCGGGTGCGTCGTCGCCCGCCCAGTCGATGCCCGACGCGTCCTGTTCGGCCGGGACGCGCTCGTAGTAATCCTCGTAGTCGGCGACGCCCGCCCGGTGGAGTTGGAACGCCGGATGGTCCCGTGAGGTGTGGTTGATGACGAGGTCGAAGATGACGGTGATGCCGGCGTCGTGAAGTGTATCGACGAGCGACTCGAACTCCTCGCGCGTACCGAGGTCTGTCGCGGTGTCGAACAGGTCAGTGATGTGGTAGCCGTGGCGGGTCGGACTCTCACAGACGGGCGTGAACCACACCACGTCGACGCCGAGCGACTCGATGTAGGGCACCCGGCGCTCGATTTCGGTGAACGTCGTCTCGACGGTTTCACCGGCGAACTCGCGGACGAATATCTGGTCCATCGTCGCGTCGTCCAGCCACTCCGGTCCGTCAGCGGGGTTCGAGAAGTCGACCGCCTCCCCGTCGGCACGGATTTCGAGCGTGTCGGCGATACTCGCGCGTTCGATGGTCTCGCCATCCTCGTCGGGGTGCGGTTCCTCGCTCACGGCGACAGCATGGACTCGCGAGAGGTTCGGAAGGTCCTCGTGGTCGACGACTACGCGGTCGCCATCGATTTCGACTGCCGATTCGGCGAGGTCGTCGCGGTCGTCGAAGTAGAACTCGACTGACGGTTCTCTCCCGTCGGGTGCCGGCCGAGCAATCGCCTCGACGACGACTTCGTCGCCCTCAGTGCGGCCAGTCAGCCGGATGTTCGGTCGGCCTGCACCCTCGATAGTCACCTCGGCCGTTGCGTACGGGTCGAACTCGTCGTCGAACGCGAAAATCGCGTCGTGGTCGCCCGGCGGGAGTCGAACGTCCACGCTCCACTCGTCGCCGTCGCGTTCGACGCGGTCTGCGCCCATCGTGAAGTCGTTGAACGGCCCGATGACGGACGCGGACTCGATTTCGTCGAGGTCTTCTTCAACCTCGCTGGACGTAATCAAAAAGCGCGCTGGCTGGCGCGGGTCGGCGAAGACCCGAACGGTCACGTGGTGGATTCCGTCGGGGGCGTCGAGTTCGGCGACGTAGACGCCCGGAACGTCCGCATCGAGGTGAACTACGGGTGCGTCCGAGAGCGTCGCAGCTGACTCATCCGGTGTTTCGACGAGTTGCCACCGGAAAGTCGAATCCGGGTCTGGATTTCGCGGTGCAAGTTCGACTGGGTCGCCGACGGTCGTAAACCGCGGCGGTCCGGGGTGATGCATTACCTATTCGGGCGGTATACTACTCAATAAAGCTGTTCTGAAGGGTTCTTCTGTTTGTGAGACGGGGTTTCAGCAATTCTCCGTGTGGCGGCCGCGATAGATTCGAAATCGGCAGCCGATGCGACGATTGTGTCCGTCGCGGTGCGAGCGTGTGAAGATTTCTTCAGTTCGGCCCGTTGTGGCCGACTTCCGGGCGAGGTGTCCGGCGCGGCCGTCGCCCGAGCGGAAGATGTTTTCTCGGCCGCGCCCGCGTAAAGAGTATGAACGCTGACGAGGGAACAGTCTCCGTCGACGCCGAGCAGGCGGCCGACGCAATCGGCGCGCTCGCGGACGCCGACCGAATCGCTATCCTCGTCGCACTCCGAAACGGCGGGCGACAGTCCTTTGTCGACCTCCAGTCGGCGGCGGGATTCGAAGACAGCGGTCGGTTCAACTACCACCTCGACAAACTCGTCGGTCGGTTCGTCACCAAGCGCGAAGACGGCTACGAACTCCGCGGGGCGGGGTCGAAAGCGGTCGATATCGTGACCGACGAACGCTTCGGCGAGTCGCCGCCGCCGGAAGAACGTGCCGTCGATGCGGCCTGTCCGACCTGCGGACACCAGCTTCACGCCCGGTATGCCGACGAGAACGTCGAACTCACCTGCCCCGACTGCTCGACGCTCGTCCACTACGGGTACTTCCCCCCGCGCGGGCGGACGAGCAGAGACGCCGACTCGCTCTTCGAAGCCTACGGGACCTGTCTCTGGCGGGATTTCACGCTGGCGTACCGAGGCGTCTGTCCGTACTGTCGCGGCCGAATGACCACGCGAGTCGAGGCCGAACCGCACCATCACCTCGACTATCCGGCGGTGAGCGACTGCCGCGATTGCGGCGCGTCCATCGCAACGACGATTGGCCTCCGACTCTTGACCGACCCGGCCGTCGTCTCCTTTCTCGCGGACCACGGAACGAGTCCCGACGACCGCCCGTTCTGGGAGTTTGACTTCTGCATCGACGACAGCGACGTGGCCGTCGTCTCGGAGGACCCGTTTTCAGTCTCGGTGCCGATTCAACAGGGCGACGAGACGCTTCGGGTCGTCGTGGATGAAAATGGGTCGGTCGTCGAGACGACGCGGTCGGTCCCGCGGTAGTCTCTTAGGCCGACCCAATCGTCCGACTTTTCACTTCCACGTCCCACTGTACTCGCCGGTCGAGTCCGTCGGCGTGGTGTACTGTCGGTTCGACCCCGACTCCCACGTGACGGTTCCGTCGCTGGCGATTTTGACGAATTTGAACTCGATGTCCGTCCCCGCGGGAAGGTTCACGTCGTAGTACCAGTTCGGGTACTCGTGGACGACCTGATTGAAGAACGGTCCCACGGCGCGGTCGGTGTCCCAGTCACCCAGTTCGTGGACGTTGCCGACGACGTAGACGTTCTCGCCCACGTCCGTCGTCGCGTCGTTGACGACGAACCGAGCCGAGATTTGGTCGCCCGAGAGCACCTCGTAGCCCGAGAACGGGTCGCTCTGGGCACCGTTTGCGTCCGTGACCGTCACGTCGTAGTAGCCGCCCGAGACGGCGGGAACGGTCGCTTCGATTTCCGTGTTCGACCACGAGGTGATGGATGCGCTGGTCGTGCCGAACTCGACCGACCCCTCGGTGCTGCCGAAGCCGTCGCCGCTGAGGACGACGGTGTGGCCGGGCTGTCCCATCGTCGGGCCGACGTGGCCGAGAGCAGGTTCGGCCGTGGTTCCGGTGTGCTCCCAGACGCAGACGGTCTGCGGACCGACCGAGAAGGTATCTATCGAGCCGTCGGTGTTGACGGTCGTAGAGAAGCCATCGAGCGTGCCGCCGAGGGCGTCGTCGTAGGTTCCCTCCGGAAGCGACGTTTGGAGACCGGAGACGTCGTACCAGTCGAGACTCCGGTTGATGGCGACGAGGACGACGTTGTCCCCGAATTCGCGCTCGTAGACGAAGACGTCCGAGTTTATCCACCGTTCTTCGGTGTCGCCGTAGGCGAGCGCCGGGTTCGACGACCGGAGGCTAGTGAGCGCCTGGATGACCTTGTACGCGGTCGTCGTCGTGTCGAACGACGGCATGGGCTTTCGGTTGTCGGGGTCGTTGCCGCCGGTGAGGTACTGCTCGGTTCCGTAGTACACCGCGGGCGTCCCGCGCGAGGTCAGAAGGACCGCGAGCGCCATGTCGGTGTTCCGCGTGTCGCCGTCGGCGACGGTGAACCGGGGCATATCGTGGTTGTCGATGAAGGGCACCTGGTCGATGACCTGGTCGTGTTCCGATTCGGTCTCTTGGAGCATATCCCTGAATCCGTACCAGTCGTCGGTGAAGTCGCGGAGGACCTGTCGAATCTCCTGTCCGAATCGAAAATCGAGGAGGCTCATGCCGCTGTCGTTCGAGAACTCGTAGTACCGCGGATTCGACTGGTCTGCGCCGAGGAACCACTCGCCGAAGGTGAACACCGGCCGGTGGTCGTAGATGGTATCGACGAGCGTCTTTTGCCACTTCGGCGGCATGTGCGCAACCGCGTCGACGCGGATACCGTCGATTCCCGCGTCCAACCACTGCTTGATGGCGTCTTTCAGGTACTGGTCGATGTACGCCTCGTGGTGGTCGAAGTCGGCGAGATTGTAGAGGTTGCGGTAAATCTGGTCCTCGTAGCTCGAATAGTCGGTGCCGCCGTTGTGGTGAAAATAGCTCTTGGGGTCGTCGTTGTAGGCGGCGACGTAGCTCCCGTTGTCGTAGAGGGCCCCGTCTTCGAGTTCACCGTCGGAAGTCGACGGCGAGGTGTGATTCGGAACGAAGTCGATGACGACCTTGATGCCGTTTTGGTGGGCCACGTCTACGAGTTGTTTGAACGTCTCCATGTCGCCGAAGAACTCGTTCGGGTCGGTGAAATCGCGCGCCCAGTAGCCGTGATAGGAGGTTCCGATGTCCGAGTCGACGGCGGTGATGTTCTCGAACGGCGGGGGAATCCAGACGGCAGAGACCCCGAGGTCGGTCAGATAGCCGCTTTGAATCTTGTCGATGATGCCCTGCCAGTCGCCGCCGCAGTACTTCCGGAGGTTCGAACAGTCGTCGCTCGCGAGTTCGCCCGTTGGATTGTTGTTCGGATTTCCGTCTCGGAACCGGTCCGAGATAAGCTGATAAATGACGTCGTCTGCGAAGTTCACCGTCTGTTCAGGTGGCGTCGCTGCGGCCGCCTGCGAGACGAATGCGAGGTCGTCGTTTCCGGCGCCGGTACCTCCGGCGAGACCGATTGCGCTCAATCCGAGTCCTTTCAGGAACGTTCGCCTGTCGAATGACATAGTGTGTGAATAAGTATCTCATCACAAATAATTATCTTCTAGTTCTAGATATATTGGTTTAAGCCAAATAAGAGATATTTCTATTAATCTTAATGAAAATATAAAAGAACACCACCGAGCGCGTTTCGGCTTAGCCTTCGACGCCGCCGAACGACAGCCCACCTTCGATGTACCGCTGTGCGAAGAGGTACACGAGCATGATGGGGGAGGCGAACGTGAGGGCGAACGCCGAGAAGCGCGCCCACGGAATCGAGTACTCGCTGATGAGCGAGTACAGCCCGACGGGGAGCGTGTAGTTGTCCGTCCCGAGGAGCGTTTGTGCGACGACGAACTCCGTCCACCCAGTGAGGAAGGTGAAGATAAACACCGTCGCGAGTCCCGCCGTCGAGAGCGGGAGAATGACCTCGACGACGACTCGCCACGGTGGCGCGCCGTCGACGACTGCGGCCTCCTCGTAGGAGACGGGAATTCCGTCCATGTAGGTCTTCAAGAGCCACGTGTTGAACGGAACCGCCGTCGCCGCGTAGTACACCGCCAGCGCGAGTTTGCTGTCGTTGATGCCGAGTTGGACGTACACGGTGTACAGTCCGATGAGGAGCGCGATTCCGAGTCCGCCGCCGACCTGCGTCAACAGGACGTAAACGAACAGAATCTTCCGGCGGAAGATGAACTCGCGGCGCGACAGCGCGTACGCGGCCGGCACGATGAGCGACATCGCGATGATGACCGTCGGAATCGCCACTGTCAGACTGTTCCAGAAGAACGACTTGAACGCCGACGGATTCTCGATTGGTTCGACCGCGAACCCGGGGAACAACTCGAACGAGCCGAAGGCAACCCGGCCGACCGTTCCCGGTTGAATCGCGCTCACGTCGAGCAGCGTAATCTGTGGCGTACTGAACACGAGGGCGACGTTCGTCACCGGGATATCGACGACGATGTCGTAGCCCTGCACGATGAGGTCGCCGATAACCCAGAGGAACGGCACTAACGACGGTGCCTCCGGGAAGAGCTTCAGCCCGCTCGAAGAGTATATCGAACCGCCGGTTCCCGACAGCGCTGCGATGAGAATCCAGTAAATCGGGAACAAGAGCAGACAGACCAGTATTAACGCTCCGAGCGTCGCACCGGCCGTCTTCAGCGGTTCCATCGGCGACACTTCGCCGCGCTGGATGGCCACAGCCGTATACCGGATGTCTCGAACTGCCTCCACCGGAGCCATCGCTACCGTTTGGGCGTCGTCTTTCAGCTTTTGCCCGATGGTATCGAGGAGGCTCACGCGTCGTTCACCCCGTCTGCGAGTCGGCCGCGCTTGACGTTCAGCCACATGAACGCGCCGATGAACAACAGCGCGATGATGCTAATCGCCGCCCCGCGCCCGTACTCGGCGAACGAGAGGGCTTCGCGGTAGCCGTAGACGACGATGAGTTCGTTTTGGCGCGCCGGTCCGCCCTCGTTGAACACGAACGGGATGAGGAACTGCTGGAACGACGCTGCCGCGGTCAGGATGGACGCGAAGAACACGGGCCGTTTGATGGACGGCAACGTGACGTGGAAGAACCGCGAGAAGTAACTCGCGCCGTCGACCATCGCCGCTTCGTGGAGTTCGTCAGGAACGTCCTGAAGCGCGCTCACGGTGATGATGACCATGAACGGGTACGCTAACCACATCTCGGTGACGTTGTAGGCGGCGAACGCCAGCCATCGCTCGCTGAGCCACGACACGGTTTCGAGTCCGAATATCGTCAGGATTTGATTCGCCAGTCCGAACTCCGCGGAGCTGAAGATGCCGCGCCAGACGGTGATGGTGAAGATAGACGGCAACCCCATCGGAAGGATGATGAGAGAACGCATGATGCGCTTTCCGCGGACGCGCTCGTTGGTCACGACGAGTGCGAGCGCCAAGCTAAACGCAATCTTCAGCGTAACGCTTGTTGCGACGAACAGCCACGTAACGCCGAACGAGTTCCAGAACTGGCCGTTAATCGGGAGCGTTGCGATGGTGTGGCCGAACAGGACGATGCTGAACGTGCCGCCGAACAGCACGTCCGCGTAGTTCTCGATGCCGATGAACGTCGCCTCGCCGAACGTCAGGACGGAAAACGCACCCTCTCCAGCGAACAGGTTCGCCGGTGCCGCATCGGTAAACGAGATACCGATGAGGTAGACGACCGGAAACAGCATGAACGCCGAAAAGACGAACAGCCCCGGCAGAACGAAGAGGAGCGAAACGTCTCGCTTGTCGAGAAACGGGACGTCCTCAACGCGGCGGGCGACACGTGATGCGGTGCTCATTGATGTAGCTCGTTATTCGAGGTTGCTGCGAATTTCTTCGTCGGCAGTCTTCATTGCCTTCTCGACGTCTTTGCCGTTGAACGCCTTCGTGAGCGCGGCCTTGACCGGGTCCCACACCTTCCCCATGTCCGGGTGGGTCGGCATCGGTTGCCCCTGCTGGACGGCCTCCGAGAAGCCCTGAACGTGCTCCGGGAGGTCGCCGCTCTCGACGAGGCTCTTGAGGACCGGGATGCTGCCCTGTTCCTCGGCCGCCTTCAGCGCGAGGTCCTCGTTGGTGGCGAACCACTCGATGAACGACCGACTGGCGGCGGCGTCGGCACCGCCTTCTTCCATCGCCTTGGCGAAGTACCACATCGTGATGCCCGTGAACGGCTTTGGCTCGCCGCCCTCGGGAGAGGGTAACTTGGCCACACCGTAGTCGATACCCTTCTCGTTGAGCGTCGAGAGGTACCACGGCCCGTTGATTGCGAACGCGGCGTTTCCTTCGGCGAAGGCGGCCGCCTGCGGTTCGTACGCCGGGTCGTTCGGCATGTACGGCACGAAGTTGTCGACAGTAAACTGGACGCCTTTAATCGTCTCGGGGAGCGCGACGCCAATTCGCTCGTCCGCCGAGTCGTCGAAGTAGTACCCGCCGAAGGCGTGGGCCCACGCGCTGAGGAAGTACCCGTCTGCGAAGGGCAGCCCCAGCCCGTAGTTGTTCGTTTCGGGGTCGTGGAACTCCTCCATCACGGAGACCATGTCGGCAACCGTTTCCGGCGGTTCGTCGACGATGTCCTTGTTGTAGACGAGAGCGACCGTCTCCGCGTCGTGCGGGAGGCCGACGAGGTTGCCGTCGAACTGGATTGCCTCGCGGGCGGCACCCGTGAACACGTCGAGGTCAACGTCGACCTGGTCGCTCTGGTCGACGACGAACCCGCGCTGGTAGTAGTCACCGGCCCAGTCGTGCGCCCACTCGAACGACTGCGGACCCTGCCCGGCGGGAATCGCGCTCGTCGTCTTCTTGCGCATGTCGGAGATGTCCGAGCCCTTCACCGTATGGTCCGACGCTTCGTTGAACTGTTCGAGGGCCGACTTCCGGCCGGGAATCTCTGGTTCGGGAAGCGAGTACCAGACCGAGGCTGTCCCAACGGGTTCGGATTCGGACGTCTCGCCGGTACTGCTGTCGGTGTTTTCGTCGCCCGAACCGTCGGAATCGCCGCCCGACTGGTTGGTGGAACTCTCTTGGACGCCAACGCAACCCGCGAGCGCGGCAACCGTGCCGGCCGCACCGAGGTTCTTCAGTAAGGTTCTGCGATTCAGTGGCATGGTGTGAATAGATGAGGAATAAGTTGTTCACATATTAAATCATTCGAATAAGACATAATCATTCATCCTCGATTGACGTCTTCGGTCGCGCTCGTGCGCTCGAAACGCGGTCGGCCAGTGTGCGAAAAATTGTGCCAGAAGTGCGTCTGGGTCCCCGGACAGGGACGTGCTCTCTCGTTCAGACGCGTCATTACGGTCTGTACCCACGATACAAAACTACTACGAAATTGTGCTTCATACATTCGAAGGATAGGGGAAGAACTATACTGTGCCACACCGAGCCATGGATACAATGGCGACTATTACGCTCGATACACTCAGAAAGGAGTTCGACAACGGCCGAATCGTTGCCGTTGACGACCTCTCGGTTGCGGTCGAAGACGGTGAGTTCATCACCGTCGTCGGCCCGTCGGGGTGCGGGAAGTCGACGACGCTCCGCATGGTTTCGGGGTTGGAATCGCCCACGAGCGGTCGTATCCTCGTTGGCGACGAGGATGTGACGGACCAGCACGCCCGCACGCGAGACGTGGCGATGGTGTTCCAGAACTACGCGCTGTACCCGCACAAGACCGTCATGGAGAACATGGCGTTCGGGCTGCGGATGAGCACCGACCTCTCGAAAGCAGAGCGTCGCGAGCGCGTCCGCGAGACGGCACAGATGATGGGCATCGAAGAACTACTCGACGACAAACCCGACGAACTCTCCGGCGGGCAGAAACAGCGCGTCGCGCTCGGCCGCGCCATCGTCCGCGAACCCGACGTGTTCCTCTTCGACGAACCGCTTTCGAACCTCGACGCGAAGCTCCGGACGACGATGCGGACGGAGATTCAGCGCCTCCAGAACGACCTCGGTATCACCTCGCTGTACGTCACTCACGACCAGGAAGAGGCGATGACGATGGGCGACCGCATCGTCATCCTGAAAGACGGTAAACTCCAGCAGGTCGGCCGACCCAAGGACGTGTACGAAAACCCCGCAAACGAGTTCGTCGGCGGCTTCGTCGGCTCGCCGAGTATGAACTTCCTCGACGTGTCGGTCGAACGCGAGGGGAACCACGTGGTCCTCGTCAACGACGATAGCTCGTTTTCGTACCGGCTGTCCGAGTCGTTCTCCGCGGACCTCCGGGAGACCACACACGAGACCGAGGTTCGAATCGGTATACGCCCCGAAGACGTTACCCCGGCGTCGGACGGCTCGAATCTCATCGATTCGACGGTCGGCGTCGTCGAACCCATCGGCTCCGACAACTATCTGCACCTCGACATCGCCCCCGACTTCATCGCCCGTGTCGACTCGGACATCGAGCCTGAAACGGACGAGACAATCAGTATCACCTTCGACGAGTCCGACCTTCACGTGTTCCACCCCAAGACCGGCGAATCGCTCAAACACCGCGAGTCGAAGCAGCGCGCGACCCCAGTACAGTAAACTAACCTCGACGCAGTAACTGCCCCCAACGCAGTAACTGCCCCCAATGCAGTAACTGCCCCCAACGTAGTAACTGCCCCCAATGCAGTAACTGCCTCCGCTGTCGTATCCGCGTGAAGAAGTCGTTCGAAGTTTTTGTTCGCGCTTTCGGTTTCAGTTCTGGTTCGCGTTTTCGGCTGTCGTTCTC
>NZ_JBZRPK010000050.1:0-709 GCF_058382125.1 Haloferax sp. s1 | reverse complement strand
AATTCCGTAAGGAGGTCGACGACTAGGAATAAGTCAAAACGAAGAAAGTGACCGTCGAGTCCGGTGGAAAGACCGGCTACGAGACCGAGTTCGACGTTTCGTACGACGCCTTCAAAAACGAAGGCGATCTGAACGCTTCGCTCGTCTGAATCGGCTCACCGACGACGGTCTGCGACCCGTTCTTCCGCCGTTTCGACGCTCACGAGTTCGTAGAGCGTCGCGGTTATCCCGTCCGCTTTCGGGCGGAGAATGCGCCCGAGTCGCTGCGTGAACTCGCGTTCCGACCCCGACCCCGAAAGCAAGATGCCGACGTTCGCATCGGGCACGTCGACGCCCTCGTCGAGGACGTTGGCGGCGACGACAGTGTCGTAGGTGCCATCACGGAAACGGGCGAGAATCTCCCTCCGCTCTTTCGTCCCGGTTTCGTTCGTAATCGGCGGGACGAGAAACCGCCGCGAGATTCGATAGACGAGGTCCGTCGAGGCGGTGAAAATGATAACGCGGTCCTCGCGGTGGCGTGCGAGCAGTCGCGCCAGTTTGTCCACTTTCGCTTCGGAGTTCATCATCACGTCGCGGGCGCGCCGCCTGGCGAGGAGTGCCTCCCTCGCCCACGGAGTCGCTCCCGAGCGCCTCCAGACTTTCTTGGAGTCGCCTCCCGTCCGCATCGGCCACCCCCGACTCCGCGGGTAGTGCACGAACGTCGGCTGCG
>NZ_JBZRPK010000049.1:0-709 GCF_058382125.1 Haloferax sp. s1 | reverse complement strand
CTCAAGGCCTGTATTGAGGAGGGCATCGCACAGGAGTACTCCTGCCGCGTCGGGATGTGCCTCGCCTGCTCTGCGGAGATTCTCGAAGGCGACGTCACACAGCCTGCGGCCCGCGGGCTGACCGAAGAAGAATCCGAGAAGTACGCGCTCACCTGTATGGCTCGTCCGCAGAGCGACCTGAAGCTCGAACGTGGTATCTACCCGCCCAGCATCGAGGACGACGCTGTCACCGCGGGTGCCGCCGCAGACGACGACTAACGACGGGTGTCGACGGCGCGGATGGGAACACCCGCGCTCACGTTCTTTTCTTCTCACGCCGATTGCTGACTTCACGTACCGACTGGCGAGCGGTCGGCACGTGGTCGTTTGTTTCAGTCACTCGCCGTCGCCGCGCAGTTGTTCGGCCCTAACTCCACCTCGAAGGCCTCGTCGTCGGCGAGCGAGTCGCGTCCGAGATTGGTGTCGATGATGCGTTCGTAGTTGGTCGGTCGCGGCGGCATATCGTCGAGGACGAACGAAACGAACTCGTCTTCGTCCATCGAGAGCGCATCGAGCTGGTTGCGAAGCGCGTCGAGCGTGGCCACATAGACGCTGTTATCGTTGGACTCGGCCTGTTCACTGTAGTGTCCGGGCGCGATGCGCGTG
Organism: Haloferax sp. s1; assembly: GCF_058382125.1. Taxonomy (NCBI): domain Archaea; kingdom Methanobacteriati; phylum Methanobacteriota; class Halobacteria; order Halobacteriales; family Haloferacaceae; genus Haloferax; species Haloferax sp. s1. The sequence continues at coordinate 64 of NZ_JBZRPK010000049.1, read as the reverse complement.
CCGCCGTCGAACTCGCCGTACCGCTCGCGGAGCGTCTCGTAGAGCCGCCGAGCCGCTGCGGGTG
>NZ_JBZRPK010000048.1:0-709 GCF_058382125.1 Haloferax sp. s1 | reverse complement strand
GTCCCAAGAGCGTTGGCGAGTTAGCGGAGCCACACGACGTCTCTCTGGCAGCGGTGTCGAAGCATCTGCACGTACTGGAAGATGCGGGGCTGCTCGATGTCGAGGAGGACGGTCGCGTTCGCCGGTGCCACCTAGATGCCGCACCGCTGGGCGCGGCCTTTGGGTGGCTCACCCGGTATCGGGTCTTCTGGGAGGACCGGCTCGACGCACTAGCCGACCATCTAGAGGACGAAGACCAATGACCGACGATAACATCGACAGCGGCCGGAGTATCGACACGACGACCGAGGAACGGAACGTGACTGTGACCCGCGTCATCGACGCCTCACCCGAACGGCTCTACGAGGCATTCACCGACCCCGACGAGATGGCAGCGTGGTTCCCTCCAACCGGCTTTAGCGCCGATGTTCATCGGTTCGAACCGGAGGTTGGCGGAGAGTTCCGCCTCACGTTCACGGCTGACGCCGACGATATTGAGCCCAATTCCCACACGTTCGGCGGCACGTTCTTGGAGTTGGAGCCGAGCGAACGGATCGTCTACACTGACCAGTTCGAGTCTGACGACCCGGGCATGGCTGGCGAGATGACCGTCACCGTCACGTTCGAGGCGGCTCCCGACGGGACCGAGGTTACTGTCCACCAAGAGAGCATCCCCGAGGCAATCCCCGTCGACGACGCCAGAGCGGGCTTGACCGACTCTCTCGGGAAC
>NZ_JBZRPK010000051.1:0-710 GCF_058382125.1 Haloferax sp. s1 | reverse complement strand
TCGTGCTCGTCAGTCTCGATCTCAACCTCGCCGTGGTCGCGTTCAATCTCGACATCCTCGTTTTCGAACTCGAGGTCGTCCGAATCGTCCTCGAACTTGTTGCCGCCGCGCTCGTACTCGATTTCGTCAGTTTCGACCTCCGCGCTCTCACCGTGCTGCTCGATGTCCAGATCCTCGAAGTCGATATCGACTTCTTCGCCGCCGTCGTCACTCTCGAAGTCGAGACCGTCTTCGTGGTCTTCGACCTCGAGGTCGTCATCGTCTTGTTCGATCTCGTGGTCGCCTGACTCCGCTTCGACCTCGTCGCCGTCGTTTTCGAAGTCGAGGTCTGCTTCGTCGTCTTCGACCTCGACGTCCTCATCATCCTGTTCGATATCCAGGTCCTCGAAGTCGATATCGACTTCGTCATCGTCCTCGTTGGACTCGAAGTCGAAATCGTCCTCGAAGTCATCGATCTCGAGGACGTCGCCGTCGTGTTCGATTTCGCCATCCTCAGTGTCGACCTCTACCTCGTCGCTATCGTCGCTGTTATCACCACCGTCGTCGTCATCTGCGACCGTCTCGTGGTCGCTGACGGGACCGACATCGGGCGGGTCCGTTGCTAACTCAGAGCTGACAGCGTCCCCCGATACCGCGACCGCTGCCGGCGCCGCGGTGCCGATGAGCAGGGCGACCACGAGGAACGTAATCAGCGCGAATCTATTACTTTG
>NZ_JBZRPK010000622.1:2339-10142 GCF_058382125.1 Haloferax sp. s1 | reverse complement strand
GTGACGAATGTTCACGTCGTCGAGACCCTGCTCTTTGAGCGTGTTCATCGTCTCGTCGATGATTGCCTCACGAGCGGCCTCGATACCGAGTTGCTTGTGTACCTCGTGGATGTTGTTCGAGGTGGTGCGCGAGGCGTCGACGCCCTCGATAGAGAGCACGTCGCCGAAGGCCGACCCTTCGGTGTAGAGGACGAACTCCTCTTCGTCGGTCTCTTCGTTCTGCTCCTTGCGGATGACGACGCGTGAGACCTCTTCGATGCCTTTGAACACGATGTCGCGCAGTTCCTCGACGAGTTGGAGGAGACGGCGATAACTCGGGCTCTCGGGACCGAATTCGATGAGTGTTCCCTCGCGGCGGGTCTTGACGCCGAGTGCATCTTCGATGGTGTCGGCGATTTCGCTCGCGACGACACCCTCGTCGTCGTAGGTCGGCCACCGTTCGAGGAGCGTCTCGTCGTTGAGGTTGACCTGGACGACCATGTCGGCGACGTTCGTCGAGATGTCACCAAGGGCCAGAATCTTCGTGGACTCGATGTTCCAGACGACCTGGTGGGCGAGGTCGCGGTTCTCGGCGTACTCGTCGTCGAGGTAGACCGTCATCATCGGCGTGTCAGGCGTCTTCCGCGCGTCCACCAGTTCGATGAGACGGGGAAGCCCCTGCGTCACGTCGATTTCTGCGACGCCCGCGTAGTGGAACGTGTTCATCGTCATCTGCGTTCCCGGCTCACCGATAGACTGTGCCGAGACCGTCCCGACGGGGTCGAGCGGGTCGACACGCGTGTCGAGGTAGCGCGCCTCGACGGCCTGTGCGATTTCGCCGGCCTGTTCGAGGGAGACGCCCTCGCGGTCTTCGATGGTTTGGTAGATGCGGTTCCTCAGGCGTCGAGACAGTTCCTTGGACTCGACGACATCGACGATATCCTCGTCGATGTGTTCGTATTCGGAGATTGCGGCGTTGTCAGTCATCGGATTCGACCCCCGCACGGCCGCTGATGCGCGGCTCTGCGTGTTCGGAGAGGTTGGTCGGCGGTGCGCGCTCGCCGAGGAAGCGTTCCTTCTCTTCGGTGGATCTGAACTCCGCGTCGATGACGCGGTCGGCGATGTTCTCGACGTCAATCGGCATCTCGTCGTCTGACGAGACCTTCACCGGGCTCGTGCCGTCTTCACCGAACTCGAACTGAACGATGGTGCCCGACGTGTCGCGGACGGAGCCGTCGTACTGCGCTTCGAGTTCGGACAGGGCGTTGATGAGACGACGCTGCAGGTACCCGGACTTCGAGGTACGAACTGCCGTGTCGACCAGCCCTTCGCGGCCACCCATCGCGTGGAAGAAGAACTCACGCGGCGTGAGACCGGCACGGTAGGAGTTCTCGACGAACCCGTGGGCGTCGGCCGAGAGGTCGCCTTTCTGGTAGTGGCTCAGGGTACGGTCTTCGTACCCGCGGTTGATGCGCTCGCCCCGAACTGCCTGCTGACCGACACAGCCGGCCATCTGGGTCAGGTTGAGCATGGATGCACGCGCACCGGATTTGGACATCACGACTGCCGGGTTATCCTCTGCGAAGTGGTCCTCTGCGATTTCACCGGCAGAGTCACGTGCCTTGCCGAGGCGCTGCATAATCTTCATTTCGAGCGTCTCGTCGACCGAGCGGCCCGGCAGCGATTCGAGTTCGCCCGCCTCGTAGATTTCGATGAGTTCCTGAATCTTGTCGTAGGCGGCGTCGATAGCCTCGTCGACCTGCGCCGTGGCCTCGTCCGGAATCGACTCGTCGTCGATACCGATGGAGAGACCGAAGTGCATGATGGCGCGCATCGCGAGCGAGGCAATCTCGTTGATGAAGATGCGCGAACGCGTCTTCGAGTAGTCCTTCGCCAGCACGTCGACGATTTCCCCGCCGAACGCGCCGACTGCGTCCTCGTCGATAGTACCTTCGACGAGTTGGCCGTCAACGATGCTGACCGTGTCGCCGACCTTCGAGGTGAACTCCATGTTCAGGTCGTCGGGCAGGAGTTCGGAGAAGATCTGACGGCCCGTCCAGTACGGGATACCGTCTTCGTCCTCGCCCGCCGGTTCTGGGAGTGTGTCCACGCGCGTCGCGCGGAGCAGGTCGAGCGCCTGCGTCTCGACGAACTCCGGGTTGTCGTGCGTGAGCAGGTACGTTCCCGAAATGTGGTCCTGAATAGCGCCGATGATGTTCTCACCGAAGCGCGGCGAGAGAATCTGCTCTTGGACGCGCATGAGGACGCGCGCCTCAGCACGAGCCTCCTCGTTCTGGAGGGCGTGCATGTTCATCTCGTCGCCGTCGAAGTCTGCGTTGTACGGCGGACAGACAACCGTGTTCAGGCGGAACGTCTTGTACGGCATCACGACGACTTCGTGTGCCATAATGGACATCCGGTGCAGCGATGGCTGTCGGTTGAAGATGACGATGTCACCGTCGACGAGGTGTCGGTTGACCTCCCAGCCGAGTTCGACCTTCTCTGCGAGTTCTTCGCAGTTCTTCTCTGTTACCTTGAGGCGACGACCGTCGGGACGGCGGACGTAGTTCGCACCGGGGTGGCTCTCGGGTCCGTTACGGACGTACTGTCGAGCCTCGTCGATGTTGCGCTCGGTGACGTTCATCGTCTGGGTCATCTCCGTCGCAACGCGGTCCGGAACACCGACTTCGTTGAGCGAGAGGGTCGGGTCCGGCGAGATGACGGTACGCGCGGAGAAGTTGACACGCTTACCCGAAAGGGAGCCACGGAAGCGCCCTTCCTTGCCCTTCAGGCGCTGGCTGAGCGTCTTGAGGGGTCGGCCGGAGCGGTGGCGTGCCGGTGGCGTGCCCGAAATTTCGTTGTCGATGAACGTGGTGACGTGGTACTGAAGGAGTTCCCACAGGTCCTCGATAATGAGTTGCGGGGCACCAGCCTCGCGGTTCTCCATGAACCGCTGGTTGATGCGGATGATGTCCACAAGCTTGTGGGTCAGGTCGTCCTCGGAGCGCTGGCCGTTGTCCAGCGTGATAGATGGACGGGCCGTGACTGGCGGAACCGGAAGGACGGTCAGAATCATCCACTCGGGACGCGACCGTTCGGGGTCGATACCGAGCGTGACGAGGTCGTCGTCCGGGATGTCCTCGAACCAGTCGCGAATGTCCGAGGGCATCAGCTTGTTCATGTCCTCTTCGGTCAGGTCGAGGTCGAGCGCCTTTTCGAGCGCCTTTCGGTCGTCGCCGACCGGGCGGAACTCGCCAGCGAGCACCTGATTGATGCGGTCGGCGTCGAGTCCGGTCTGCTCGGCGAGAACCATCGGGTCGACGCCCTCGTCGTCCTCGTCGTCGGGGTCGGGCTGCATCGCTTCGGCGATGCGCTCGGAGTAGTCCCCGGCGAGCACGTTCTGGACCTCGTAGTAGGTCGTCGGCTTCTCGTGTTTGATGTCGTGCTGGGGCGAGCCACAGTGCGGACAGCGGTGGGCCTTGCGGGCCTGCCGGACTGCCGACTTCATCACGTCGCTCCAGTCGTCGCCGAGTTCCTTCGTGCGACCGAGTTTACCGTGGTACTCCTCTGCTTCTTCCTGCGTGAGCGCGAGGCGACCGCACTCGCGGCACGTCGAGCGGAGCAGGCGACGGATGAGCTTCGTGAAGCCGACGTGGATGACGGGTGCGGCCAGTTCGATGTGGCCGAAGTGCCCGTTACACGACCCGGAGTGCTGACCGCAGGTGCGGCACTGCAGACCGGGGTCGATGACGCCCAGCCGAGGGTCCATGAGACCCATGTCGATTGGGTAACCGTCGTCGTCGTAGGTGTCCGCGGTGATGACCTTCGTCGCGGACATGTCTCGGTACGTCTCCGGGTCCATCAACCCGAACTGGATGCTGCCGATTTCTTTGGGTGTCTGCATTGACATGTGTGGTTAGACCGCGTCCTTCAGTTCGATGCGCGGGCGTACGCCGAGCGCAACCATCTCGTCGAGAAGCAGCTTGAACGCGTAGCTGATCTCGATTTCGTGGATGTTGTCCTCGTCGCCAGTGACCGGGTCGTAGATGCGGCGCTGGTCGCGGTCCTCGACGGCGACCATGCCGGTGTCGGCGGAGATGTAGACGCTCTCCTTGTCGGAAGAGTCGAGCAGGCGCTCTTGGAGCACCATCGCGGCACCGTGTCCGATGACGGTGTCACGCTCCATCTCTCCGAGACGAAGCCCACCCTCCCGGGCACGACCTTCAGTCGGCTGACGGGTAAGCACCTGCACGGGACCGCGCGAGCGGGCGTGCAGCTTGTTGCTCACCATGTGGTACAGTTTGTGGTAGAAGATGATGCCGACGAAGATTTCGGCCTCGATCTTTTCGCCGGTGACGCCGGAGTACATGACCTCCTTGCCGGAGGACATGAAGCCGCGTTCTTCCAGCGCGGACCGAAGTTCGTGTTCGTCTTCGCCCTGGAAGGCGGTCCCGTCGACGCGTCGACCTTCGAGCGCGCCGACCTTACCGCCGAGCATCTCCAGCACGTGGCCGACCGTCATGCGCGACGGCAGGGCGTGCGGGTTGAGCACGAGGTCGGGAACGACGCCGTCGGCGGTGAAGGGCATGTCTTCCTGCGGGGCCAAGTGACCCACGACACCCTTCTGTCCGTGTCGAGATGCGAACTTGTCGCCGAGTTCCGGAACCCGCTGGTCGCGGACGGAGACCTTGGCGAGTTTCGAGCCGTCTTCACCCTCCATGAGCGTGACGGTGTCGACAACACCGGACTCTCCGGAGCGCATCGTGACCGAGGTTTCGCGGCGCTTCTGCGGCGAGAGACCGGCCATGTCGTCGGGTTCTTCGAGGAACCGCGGCGGCGAGGTCTTGCCGAGCAGGACGGAGTTCTCGTCTACGACCGTCTCGGGGTTGACGAGACCGTCTTCGTCGAGGTGCGAGTACGCGTCTTCACCGCGTGCGCCGCGCACGTCCTGTGACGGAATTTCGAAACGGTCTTCCTGACCGCCGGGGTAGCGACGCTCTTCGCCTTCGTAGGTTCGGAAGAAGTGCGAACGAGCCAGTGCACGCTCGACCGAACCCTTGTTCATGACGAGTGCGTCCTCGATGTTGAACCCCTCGTAGGACATCACGGCGACCACGAAGTTCTGTGCGGCCGGCCGCTCGTCGAACCCGATTTGCTCCGTGGTCTGCGTTTTGACCATCGAAAGCTGCGGGTAGTGCATGAGGTGCTGCCGGGTGTCGGGGCGGATACGGTAGTTCGCCGCCGGAAGCCCCAGCGACTGCTTCATCATCCCTGCACCCATCGTAATACGCGGCGATGCGTTGTGTTCCGGGTACGGAATCATCCCGGCACCGATACCGAAGATGAGTTGCGGGTCGATTTCGAGGTGCGTGTGGTCCTCGTTGATCTCGTCTTCGTCGACCGCGACGTAGATGTCTTCTTCCTCTTCAGCGTCGATGAATTCGACAAGCCCGCGCTCGACGAGGTCGTCGAAGTCGAGGTCGTTGTTTTCGAGCGCCTCGACGTGTTCGTCGCCGAGGAGCGGTTCACCGCCTTCGACGACGATGAGGGGACGGCGGGCGCGACCAGCGTCCGCGTTGATGATGACTTCGCGGGTGCGCTCCTTGATGGAGACGTTCACCATCTGGCTGACGTCGCCGCGGCGACGCGCCTCACGAATCTGTGCCGCGAGTTGATTGGGGTCGGGGTGGGTCCCGACGAGACTACCGTTTACGTATACTTTCGCTTCTCGCTGTGCCTGAGCCATGTTAGTCGTCTGCGGGTGTGGCGTCGACGCTGTCGATGCCGGGGATACCCTCGACACCCATCGACGCAAGTTCTCGCTTCAATGCCTGTTCGTCTTCGACGTCCTGGGAGAGCTCCATCGCCTGCGCGAAGTTCTTCACCAGACCACAGTTCGGTCCTTCGGGCGTCTCCGAAGGACAGATGCGACCCCACTGGGTCGCGTGCAGGTCGCGTGCCTCGAAGTGGGGCTGCGACCGCGACAGCGGGCTCCGGAGACGACGCAGGTGCGACAGCACACCCATGTAGTCCGTCCGGTCGACGAGCTGGGAGACGCCGGAACGGCCACCAACCCAGTTCCCCGTCGCGATGGGGTGTTCGAGCCGTTCGGTAAGCACGTCGGACCGGACGACCGTGCTCACCGTGAGGTTACGGTTACGCATGTTAGCGCGCTCGAGCTGGTACTTCACGTCGCGTGCCAGCTTGTTGAGCGCCGTCCGGAAGAGGTCCTTCATCAGGTCACCGGACACCTTGAGACGCTTGTTGGCGTAGTGGTCCTTGTCGTCGGAGTCACGGCGCTGCAGCGCGAGTTCGAAACACGCCTCGGCCATGCGGCAGAGGTAGTACGCCTTGTTCATGCGCACTTCCTCTTCTTCGGCACCCTCCTCGTGGAGGTGCGGCAGAAGATAGCGGTCGATAACGTAGTTGGCGCGCTTGAGCTGGTAGTTCTTGCCCTGCCCACCAGCGACGCGCTTGCCGAGTGCCTCGATAGCCTGTTCTTGGGTCTGAACCTCGGCCTCTTCGAGGTTCTCGAGCATGAACTTCACAATCTCGGGGTCGTCGGAGACGCGGTGGACGATCTCCTCGTCGGATTCGAGCCCGAGTGCGCGCACGAGCGTAACGAAGTCGACGCTCCCGGAGACAGATGGGAACGAGACTTCGAGCAGTCCTTCGCGGTTGCGCTCACAGAGAACGAGTGCGCGGTAGCCGCGGCGCTGACTGAAGGTCTTGGCGACCTGAATCTCGTCGCCGTACTTCGTGTCGTACTCGGCGAGAATCTTGTTCGGAGCCAGGTCCTCCGAGGTCATGAGCACGCGCTCGGAGCCGTTGACGATGAAGTAGCCGCCGGGGTCGACGGGGTCTTCGCCGATTTCGACGAGGTCGGCGTCGGAGAGTTCCGCGATGTTACACTTCGAGGAGCCGACCATGATGGGCATCCGACCGACCTTCGTTTCGGCGGTGTCGACGACGACTTCCTCTTCTTCTTCGCCGCCACGGACGATGGACATCTCCATGAACACGGGGGCGGAGTACGTGATGTTACGCAGGCGCGCTTCCTGCGGGAAGAGCAATTCCTCGGAGCCGTCGGCCTCGCGGACGCGGGGCGTCTCGACGCGGACGCCACCGAGTTCGACGTAGACCGGCTCTTCGCCTTCCTTGTCACCGATGTCGGTCTCGATGGTGGCTTTTTCCTCGACGACATCCATCATGCCGCGTTCGAGGAATGCGTTGAAAGAGCGGAAGTGGTGTTCAGCGAGCCGTTCTTCAGAGAAGTACTTGCGAGAGACCTCGCGTCGCGCTTGTCGATTCATTCAATCACCAGTCGATATACGACTGCTTTGTCTGTCGTTCGCGAATTCCGAACGATCTTGATGACATCGCCGGGCTCTGCGTCCTCGGGGAGCGCCGGGTCTTTCCTCTTGATCTTCGGGAGATTCGTCTTCTCGACGTTGTACTCCTGTAACACGTCCTCGACGGCCTCGTCGTCGAGAAGCGTGTGTTCCGGAACCAGTTTGTGTTGGCTTACGTCTACCATGTATGGTGCTGCTGGGTGCTGGAAGAAGCTGTCACGGGATACTACGGCAGATTTTGGGAGCCACCCATTTAACACTTGCCAACTGCCTCGAAGAAAGGCGACGCTACCGGAGGTCACGCACCGGAGATGCGCGATTCGTCACGTATTGGCATGTGATATTGTAATATAAATGTCTTCGGGGCAGGAATCGCGGTACCGCGGGCCAAGGCCATTTCAGATGGTAAGTCTTATCTATAAACCTCGGCTACGAATGATTGCAGACGGAGGGCCCGGGTGGTGTAGTGGCC
>NZ_JBZRPK010000622.1:0-2239 GCF_058382125.1 Haloferax sp. s1 | reverse complement strand
CATCATACGACCCTGTCACGGTCGTGACGCGGGTTCAAATCCCGCCTCGGGCGCTCTCCGTATCTCAAACTCACTTCAGTAAGCCCGGGTGGTGTAGTGGCCCATCATACGACCCTGTCACGGTCGTGACGCGGGTTCAAATCCCGCCTCGGGCGCTTCTCTAATTTCAACTCGTCCAGCGAGGCGTCTCGTCGCCGAGCGGCACCGAGTGGAATTTGTGAACGTTGGCAGGCGGGATTTGAACCAAGGAGCGACGCGAGCGTCAGCGAGCAGAGCGACCGAGGTTCAAATCCCGGCGAGGCAGAGCCTCGCCGACCTTCGCAAGCCTTCGGGGTGCTCAGTCCCGGTCCGGGCGTACGTTTCGGTGGAGAGTATCATCCACCAACAGGCCTTATCCTCCACCGGCTCTCGCAAGTACCAGCAGCAGGAAGACGAGTCCCATCAGGAAGATGCCCCCACCGACGATTCGGGTGAGCGTGACGTTCCAGTCTGCGGGTTCGACGGTCCGTAAGTTGCGTTTGCTCCCGATAGCGTTCAGTTGTTCGAGGACACGTGCAGACCGTCGCGGTTTCACCAGCATCGCAGCACCGAGCAAGCTAACGAACACCCCGGGGATAAGCAAGGGAAGGTTGAGACCTGAACCGATGCTCATCTCAAAATATATGATGGAATTCCGTTAACGGTATCGGAACGGACCAATCGGCATCCACCGAACTGTTCGAAGAGTCACGTCCGAAAGACGAACCGAACGGGCCTTTCACCGACGCCTTACCCAACAACCCCACCCACTGCCGCCCCAATCGCGACTCCGACCAACGCCGCCAACAGCGTCCCGAACGCGTACCGAGCGGCAGTCCGATAATCGCCGACATCGAGGAGTTCTGCGACACCGACCGCAAACGATGAGAAGGTCGTAAAGGCCCCACAGAATCCCGTTCCGGCGAGCGTCGCCGCCGCATCGCCGACGGGGGCCGCGACGATGAATCCGAGTGCGATGCTTCCGAGGACGTTTACCGTGACGGTACTCCATTTCCCGACGATTTGCTGGTCGACGACGTGCCGCGAGAGCGCGCCAGCCATCCCGCCGACGCCGACGAGAATCGCAGAGAGAAGCGAGAGACTCACCGCCGCCTCCCGACCGCGATACCGGCCGCCGCAGCAACAAAGCCGAGTGCGTAGTTCGCACCGATATTGACCAAACCACCAGTCATCGATAGTGACGCCGTCTGAACGGCGAACGTACTGTAGGTCGTAAACGACGAGAGCATCCCCGTTCCGAAGAGCAACTGCACGCGTCGCGAAGAGACGCTGGTGATGAACGTCCCCAAAATGAAGCTCCCGAGGACGTTCGCCGTGAGCGTTCCCCCTGCGCCGGGAACAGCGACGGAGACGAGGTAGCGCAGTATCGCGCCGACGAAGCCCCCGAAGGCGACCAACGTCAGTTCCGAACGGTCCATACCCACTCTCAGTCGGAGGGACTACTCCATGGTTTCGGAAGTATCGCGTGGCGGTACCGCCACCGGTGTCGCTCCTCCGTCGGGCGTCTTTCGGGGGCGGACTCGAACGTCGTGAATCGACTCCGTGGTGTCGTCGACAACGAGTGCACATCCCCTGTCGCGAGGAAGCCGAGCAGTGAGCGATTCGTCGAAGTACGTCGGGTCGGCGGCGGCCATCGCCGACACGTCGGGACCGGCGGTGAGTCGATGAACGATTCGGAGGTCGGCCTGCGAAACAGCCACCTCGGGGAGTGCCGATGGTCGCTGCGTCGCCAACACGATTCCGACACCGGGTGCGCGCCCGCGCGTGAGAATCGTTCGAAGCGCCGGTTCGGCGACGCTGACGGACGAAGTCTGTCGGGCCGACGAGGACGACTCTCGGCTGTCGCTGCCACCGACGAACGCGTGGGCCTCGTCGACGAGCAACCACGGAAGCCGGTCAGCCGCGTCCGTGACTCGAACGTCGTACAATCCGCGAGCGACGACGCGGACGACAGCACTCGCTGGCGTTTCGTCCATGCTGGACAGGTCGAGTACGTCCGGAGTAGGGCCACAGAGCGATTCGGGGACGAGTCCGTCTTCGGCGAACACGCCCCACGAGTCGGCGAGTGCGAGGTGGTTCGTCGCCGCTCGGCGGGTTTCCGAGGCGGCGTCGGCGTCTTCAACGGCCGCGCGCATGTCCGCGAGCGAGTCTTCGTCGGCCGCGAGTCGCCACACGAGCGACCCGACCGGGTCAGTTGGGT
>NZ_JBZRPK010000052.1:0-718 GCF_058382125.1 Haloferax sp. s1 | reverse complement strand
CTGTACGTACGTGCTGGTGAGTTCCGCCCCCGCGGACGGCACCTCGAACGAGACGCTGGCGTCGGAGCTGACGCCGTTCATGTACGTATCGGAGTCAGCAGTCGTGGTCACTGCTTCAGACTCCGTCGCGGTTTCTTGTTTCGTAGTCGTTTCGTTGGATTCGGTCTCGGTCCCATCTGATGGGGCACCGGTACAACCGGCGAGGCCGACAGCGACTGCACTTGCAATCGTTCCGACGAACGCCCGTCTCGAAACGTTGTTTCGCATAGACATTTTTTACGTTGATGCTGGTATGTCATCAAACTATAATTTTGCGATTGTCGATGAGTATCTGGATAGCTAACACGGAACGAGGATTGATAGCATCGAATAGGATAGTTTTTGTCGCACAGGGAGGCGTGCGCGATGGTGGTCAGACAGATCTGAAAGTATCGTGGTAATCTCTCGGGGTGCTAACCACTCAAAGAACTGACTATTCGTATTACTGGTGTCCGACATTACAACCGGATACCGTATTGGTTTTCGAACGTTTTCTTAAGCATAACGTAGGCGAAAACACTTCCAACGATGGCCGTCCCGAAGGCGATAAGCAAGAGAATATCTTCGAAGATGGTGAGGCTCACGCCCATGATGACGACGAAGTAAACGAAGGGGGCACCGTAAAGGAGGGCCTTGAGTAGGGATTCGGAGACGTTCTGTTGCTCTGAAGTATCCATAC
>NZ_JBZRPK010000054.1:0-719 GCF_058382125.1 Haloferax sp. s1 | reverse complement strand
CGGTTGACCAGTGCGGCGTAGAGCGGTCGAGAACCCTCGACGAGGTAGACGTCGTATTTCGGGGCACGAACACCGTTGACCACGTCGGCGGGGATACCGTCACCGAGGATATCTGGTGAGAAGCCGCGAAAGTCGATGAGGTCCGCGCCGATGGCCTCGGCGAACCCCCGGTGTGCCGGGTGCGGGTCCTGAAAGAGCATGGCCACGCGAGCGGAATCGAGGTCCATAGTATATCCTGAACGAGTCGCGGCATCGGATAAAAAGGAAGCGGACGTTCGGGAGATGGCGGTGTCGAAGTTCGTTCTCCGAGATTGGTTGATTCCGGGGGACGGTCCGTCGTGCAAAGGTGTTTTGAATATCGTGACAACGACACGCACAGGCGATGACAGATATTTCAACTTATCATTGGGAAGAACTAATCAGACGATATGGTCTCTGTCCGCCGCCCGAACGTCGTCCTCCTCATTTTTGACACGCTTCGAGTGGATGCGCTCTCCTGTTACAGTGGCGACGCCGTCGAGACGCCGAATATCGACCGTGTCGCAGAAGAAGGAGTCCAGTTCGAAAACGCGTTCTCCGCGGGGCCGTGGACACCGCCCGCACACGGGACGCTTTTTTCGGGACGCTGGCCGTCCGAAACCGGATTCACCGGCGGCATGCCGTGGATGGACGAGGACCTGCCGCTTCTCGCAGAGGTACTTCGAGACAACGGCTAAGAC
>NZ_JBZRPK010000053.1:0-719 GCF_058382125.1 Haloferax sp. s1 | reverse complement strand
ATACTGTCTGGCGGATGGAGTGCGCTTGTAGACCAGGTTGACGGTTGCGGCGTTTGCGCAATGGAACTCTTACTCATCCCGGCGATGTTTACGGGGGTCATCTTGATTCCGGTGGATTACGGTGTGCTTTCCAAGCGTGATATCCGGGAGTTCACGAGCGACCCGCAGGTCAGGACAATGTTCGGACTGTTCGCCGTCGGTGTGATCGGCCTGACGGCATTCCTCGCTCGATGGGTCGGTGTCCCATACAATGGTGACCCGGTCGGCTACGTGGGACGCGTTGTGACGAGCCAAGCGTTCCGGGATGGGTTGTTCCAATTCATCAGCGCATCATCGACCACTGGCTGGCAGACGTCCGCGATTGGGGACTGGAACAGCGGGGCGGTCATGTTCATCGTCCTCGGCGCGATGTTGTTCGGTGGGTCCGCAGGGGCGACAGTTGGGGGGATCAAAATCCTCCGCGGCTACATCATCGGCCGCGGAATCAACTGGGAAGTCTCACGCGTGTTTCTCCCCGAACACGCCATCGATGACCTCCGAATCGGTCAACAGGTTTTCAAGGCCGACGAAGCGGACGACGAGATTCGCGCTGCTGCGACGTTCGCATTTACGTATCTCGTCCTCCTGGGCCTTTCCCTGTTCGTCTTGCTCGCGGTACTCCCGCCGGAGTTCACCCTTGCGGACGCGATCTTCGAGGTCGCGACCGCACAGGGGACCGT
>NZ_JBZRPK010000055.1:0-728 GCF_058382125.1 Haloferax sp. s1 | reverse complement strand
GGACGTGAGTGCGGAGTCGCGGATGACGGGATTCCGGTCTCCCATGATCGAGTACTGCTGGTCGACCCGGCGGAACGCGGCGGTCAGCCACTGGTCGTGTCGGGCCTGCCCCTCGATGTAGTCGCGGAGGCGACCGTCACGAATTCGGCGACGGACGCGGGCGAGTTCCGCCCGAAGCGCGTTGGCGTTGTGGTCGGCGGCGTCGGCGCGGGTGAACTCCGAGGCGGGTTTCTGGCAGGCGGTACAGACACACGGGAGTTCGTCGAGGTCTTCGAGGAAGTATTCGCCGTCGGTCGTGAGATAGAAGCCGTCAAGGCCGCGGGCACGCGCGAACGTCTCGTCGACGAGGTCGACGCCCGCGTAGGCGAGAAGCGAAACGTTCCGCGGCGTGGCAACGCCCGAGAGCATGAGCGCCGTGTCAGCAGGCAGATTTTCTTTCGCCTCGACGATGTTGTCGCGGAAGGCTCGCGCGTGGCCGACGAAGCCCTGCGCGTCCGAGAGGATGTACGCGTCAGCGCCGTAGTCATCGGACGTATCGGCGGTGACGGGGGGCGCGGGCGGGAAGTCCACAACCGGGGGGGCGACGGGGAAAGGCCCACCGAACTCGTCTGCCCTCCCCGCCGGGGGGGGGGGGGGGGGGGGGGGGGGCAGCACCGCGTCTGTAGCCACCCGCGTCTCGCGCTCGGCGGGCCCCAGGACACCCGCGGCCCCCCCCACGGCCTCCCCGC
>NZ_JBZRPK010000719.1:1484-22746 GCF_058382125.1 Haloferax sp. s1 | reverse complement strand
TCAGGCGGAACGAAGAGGTTGCCGAGCCGATTGATTCCCTGTTCACGGAGGTCGGCTTCGTCCGCATCCCACTCACCCATCTTGAACGGCTTTGCCGTCTTGATTACATCCTCGGTCAGCGAACCGGATGTCGTGATTAGTACGTCGACGTACCCTTCACGAACGAGATATGCGACGACCTCACGCAGCCCCGACGAGATGATATTCGACGTGAGAGTGAGATAGATGGTGGCGTCGTCCTCCTGCATCCGTTCGGCGATATCAATCGCTTCTGCGAGCTGTGTCGCCTGAAATCCGGTTGTTGCGTACGCGTCCAGCAAGTCATCGAACGTAAACTCACCGCGGAAATCGTACCCGCGCACATCCGCCGTCGTTAGTTCTTCGTCACTCCCCGGGACGACGTGTTCGTGAGATTCGTCTTCATTCATATACGACGTGGTAGTCAACCCCCCGCTTTCAATCACTCGGGATACGGGTTACTTTCGGGAAGCGCTGGGCCGTTGTACGCGGGTCATAAGTAAACCAGTTCGCTAATTCTTGATAAGGAGTATTGTATAGATATGTGAATATAGAAAACGGTGATTGGAACCATAACACGAAATCACAGGGTGAATAGAGACTCAGTCAGCAGTATAGAAAGTATTGAAAATGAGACTGAGAGTATTCTAGACAGACAGTCTTGTTGTTGACAAACTCGTTAATCCCGGTGTCTGAGAATGCGTGGCCGTTCCAGTATAGTAGCGTTTGCAAGTCAGTGCACTCAGTCGACCGGTGTCGTGCGGTCGGATGTGTCACCAGTTGCAAACGCTACTATATCTTGCAGGTGGTATGTTCAGGACCGACTTTACCAACCTGGTGTATAGGCACACCCCGCTTCGATAGTTCGGATGAAACGCTGGATACGATGATTTGAATTCGTGTTGATTGTATGCGTGTGAACCTGTAAATTACAGGTAATTTAGAAATGAATAGTACAGAGTCGTTTCTGACTGACTTCATAGAGTGATGCCACAATTTAATAGGGGCTGTTAGTTTAGATATGTCTAAGTATTAAGTTAGATGAACAGTACTTTATATTTCGTCTAATCACTGGAATCTGTTAATCAACGCATGACAGACCAACATGGGAAATCCAACCCACCAACAGATGGGGACGAAGCGGCCTCACTCACGAAGGGCCTCGAAGAGCGACTAGTGAATTCGGTGAAAAACCACGAGGGCGTCACACGAAGGGCAGTACTCGGCGGTCTCGCAATCGCCGGCAGTACCGCTATCACTGGGATGGGAACTGCGCAGTCGAACACAACCAGCACGAAGCAAAAGGAAGTGATGGGATTTGGCGCACCCGGTGAATACACCAAGCAACAGTTCAATCCGCACGGATTCCTCCGAGAATTCAACACCGGTGACTCGACGAATCAACGCGATGCTATCTTCGGACGAAACGACTACGACCTCAATGCGGGTGTCTACGAAGAGAACGGTCAAACGGTCAGAGAATTCAATTTGGTCGCGGTCGATGTCGAGCAAGAGATTCTACCCGGTGTTACGTTTCCAATGTGGACGTACAACGGGCAAGTGCCGGGACCGACACTCCGTGCCGAAGAAGGCGACCTTATTCGGGTCAATTTCACGAACGGGTCCGCGAAGATGGACCACACAATCCATCCGCATCTGCGGAACCTCAACCCGCGGATGGACGGGATTCCACAGAACGGGCCAGGACTTCTCAAGCCCGGTGAATCGTTCACCTACGAGTGGCAAGCACAACCCGTCGGAACCCATCTCTATCACTGCCACACGCTTCCGCTGAAAGCGCACGTCCATCGAGGGTTATACGGGACCATTATCATCGACCCGAAGCCGGAAAAAGTCCGAGAGAACCCACGAAAGTACATCGACTACCACGGCCCAATCACTGAGGAGGTCCGCGAGATGGCCGCCGAGCGAGCCCGGAGCCGAAACATGGTTTCGCACGCCGACTATGCTCCAGATGGGTACGACGGCGTCGACGAAATGGTCATGGTGATGAACGGGTTCGACACGAACTTCAACGGCGATAACGAGGTCTACGGCGTCAACACGCGTGGATTCTGTTATGCACCGTCGCAGACTGACGCATACGATGGCGAGTGGAAAGCCGGCCAGACGAAAAAGCCGATTCAGATAGATACCGACGAGCTACAGCGAGTTCACCTCGTGAACATGATCGAGTTCGACTTCGTGAACTCGTTCCATACCCATTCGCAGTTCTTCGATTATTACGACGCAGGGACGACACTGTTCCCGAATCGGAAAACAATCGACACGGTACTGATGTGCCAAGCACAGCGCGGGGTTATCGAACTCGACTACGGGAATCACCAACCCGGGCTGTACATGTTCCACGCTCACCAGTCCGAGTTCGCCGAACTCGGCTGGATGAGCTTCTTCGAGGTGAACTAGATGACGACAGAACCACAATCCGACGGCGGTATCGTACAGTCCTCGAAACAGCCATTTGGTCTTCCGCGGTGGCTCGCGGCAATCGCACCACTGCTCATCCTCGGTGTCATCATTGGCGGGTTCTTGATGACGCCGTTGCTTTCGGAACTGGGGAGAGGCGGAGCACTTCCCGTGTTATCTATCGATTACACGACACTCCCTAACAGCGAGACGATACTGCTCCACGTCACGAACAACGGACCGCCAGTGGAAGTCACACAAGTACACGTCAACGAGGCGAATTGGCAGTTCGACATTTCCAGTCCGGGTCGCGACGCGTACCTTGAAACAGGAGAGAGCGCAACCATCGAAATCCCCTATCACTGGATGACCGGGTTCGATTACGGCGTCAACGTCATGATTGCCAGAGGTGCGACCTTCGGAACGACGATTGTCGCTGCGCAACAGACACCAGCACTGACGGGAAGCCTGCTTTGGACGCTCGGTATCGTCGGATTCCTTGTGGGCGTCGTTCCGGTCACGCTCGGAATGTTCTGGTTCCCGTTCATGCAGACGATGAGTCGCAAGTGGCTTCACGCAGTCCTTGCATTCTCGGCTGGAATTCTCGGATTCCTCATCTTCGACGCTGGCTTCGAGGCGTTCGAAGTGGCAGACCAAGTACCGTCGTACTATGCTGGGCCACTTCTGGTAGTGCTCGGCATTGTCGGTGCGTTACTACTGGTCCAGGCAATCATGGACTGGCGAACTGACGATGAAAAGCAATCACGACTCGCAGTAGCGTACTCGGCAGCACTGGGTATCGGGCTTCACAACTTCGCAGAAGGGCTTGCAATTGGAGGTGCGTTCGCCCTCGGTCGAGCCTCCCTCGGGACGTTCCTCATCATCGGCTTTATGGCCCACAATATCACGGAAGGTCCGGTATTCGTCGCACCGCTCGCAGAGGGGAAGCGGCCGTCGCTCGGCCACTTTGCCGCGCTCGGACTGCTTGCCGGTGCACCAGCCATCCTCGGTGGCTGGATTGGAATCATGACTCAGTCGCCGCTGCTAATCGCGCTGTTCCTTGCCATTGGAGTCGGCGCACTCCTGCAGGTGGTCTTCGATATCGGCGACATCATCAACGGGTCTGGCTCCCTTCGCTCCGCACCAAATCTCGCGGGGTTCGGTATCGGACTCGTCGTGATGTACGCAACCGATCTCTTGGTCACCCTGTAGAGAACGACCAATCCACGTTCAGTATCATGTATCGACCCATGCTCACACGCCGTCAAGCGCTCGTTCGAGGAGTCACTGCTAGTCTCTTCAGTTCGATTGCGGGCTGTACGGCTACGTCACGAACACCAAAGCAGCGAACTGTGAGGATGACCGATGACCTTCGATTCGAGCCAGAAACGCTTCGGGTCAGTACAGACACGACAGTCGTCTGGGAGAACCCGACGTCGGCAAGCCATACGGTAACTGCAATTATGGAACGCATCCCCGAGAACGCGACGTACTTCGCAAGCGGGGACTTCGACTCCGAGCGCGAAGCCCGAAACCACAGCAATAAGGGACTAATTCGACCGGATGAGACGTACACGCACAGATTCCGTGAATCGGGTACGTACGACTACGTCTGTCTGCCACACGAGCAATCCAGAATGGCAGGAACCATCGTCGTCGATGCTGGTGAAACGAAATGAAAACAGAAACACAGAGACCCATATCGGAGTTGACGCACTGATGACGTCCAGCCATGCAGCAGAGACGACGCCCCGTGAACTCACGGTCGCAATGGAAGACGCAATCGTGGGAATCTATCGCCTTCAGGAGACGACGGACGAACGTGTATCGACCTCAGAGTTAGCTGCAGAACTCGGTGTCGAACCACCGTCAGTTTCGAGCATCTTCTCCCGGCTAGCCGAGCGGGGGTTGATCGACCGGGAGCCACACCGACCAGTCGCACTTACAGAAACGGGGATGAAAGTCGCACTGCAACTCATTCGAAATCATCGGCTTCTAGAAACGTTCCTCGTCGAGTGTCTCGGATATGGGTGGGAAGAGGTCCACGAAGAATGCGACCGACTCGAACATCACGTGAGTCAGCGGTTTACGACATCACTCGAATCGTTCCTCTCCAACCCGGAGACTGACCCGCACGGTGACCCAATTCCGGATACGAACCTCGATGTCCCCACGGAGAGTAATCTAGTGCACCTCGATACCGTAGACGAGGGAACGACGGTGACGGTTCAACGCATCTTGACAGGGGAACGAGAGACGCTCGAATATCTCGCAAGTAGAGGACTCGAACCAGAAGATACCGTCACTGTTGAAGAACGAACCCCGATTGGATTACTCGTCATTTCGACAGCGACCGGCCAACCGCGATTGCCGACCGAAACTGCACGCCAAATTATCTGTTCTCACACATAAGCACTGTCGAGTATTCTACGGGAGGAGACAGACACGCGACTCGACCGACGTATCAGGATTCCTCGGACGAGGGACCCTCACTGGATTCTCTAGGTCCCGGTTTCGGAGGGTCGACGCGTTCGAACCGCCCGGGGTCGAGTTGGAGCAGGTCTTCAGTATCGAGCCCCGCCCCAGCCCAAGCGCGCACCGCGGCCAAGAACAACGCGAGCGGGAACGGCCATACCGTGGGATGGGCATCGTTGATGAGCAGCATTCCAACCCCGACGAGCGCGGCAATTACCGCCGCAATGCGCTGGTAGCGGCCCAACCACAGCAACAGGACTGACGGCAACGCCGCGAGACCAGCGATGACGACGATACCGACGAGGAAAGCCGAGACAACTACCGACACTTGGTCGTTGCCAGTGTAAGCCAGCGCAAGCAGGCCGGTGGCGAGTCCGAGGTGAGCTAAAAAGCCCGTAAGGATGATGACCCAACCCGCCGGGAACCTGTCGAGGCGTGCGCGGCCCTGTTGGATGGACGTGGGGACCTTCATAAGCAGAACACCATCAATCCAAAGCGGCTGGCAATCTCCCGAATCGTGTCGAGCGCTGTGGTGAGAAACAGCCATTTCACCGCGTTGTAACGGCCAATTCCGTCGATTCTGATTTCCCCGTCGACAACAGCTCGACTGACGGCTACGCCAGGATGGTCGTCGTTCAGCAGTCGACGAGCGGTGGACTCGTCGGTCGTAACCCGCAGTGTTGCGTCAGGGTGTGGACCCGCCCGAAGGTCACGGATACGATTGTTCCCGGTCATCCGGAACGAGACAACCGCCGTGTCGCCATCGGCCGTGGTGATGTGGAGATTGATGCGCTCACCGTTGATATGCGAGCCAAGCACTCCGAGGTCGACAGCCTCGGCGTTGTTATAGCTCTCAACCACAGTGGCGATTTGGCGGTAGAACTTCGGGCCGAAGGTTCCCGGTTCGACCGCCGCCTCGTCAACGGCTACCACGCGGTCGATTCTCGACTGTACAGTCTCGATTCGGGCCTGGGTGACGTTTGCGTCACGAAGCGTTTCGGCGTCTATTCGGTCGGTCGCTATCCGTATGCGGTCGACGCGCGCGTCCAGCGACCGAGCGCTGGCAACGACGGGTGCGACACGCGTCGAGTAGGTGTCGGGACTGATAGAACCGTTTTCCCTGGCCTCTTGGTACCTGTCGAGGCGTGTTTCGAGTGTGTCGAGACGCGTCTCCACACGGTCGAGTTCGCCGGCGACGACACGAGCTCTGGAAGCTGTCGTTTCAGCCGCTGTGAGGCGCGACTGGAACTCCGCAATCCGCATAGACTGGTCGACCGTCGTATCTTGGACTGCGATTACGGTCGAGACGGTTGGCCCCGGTTCCGAGGCGGTAGCATTCGTCTGTTCGACGCTGGCTGCCGGCGTGGCCACAGTCAGTGTCACCCCAAAGACGAGCAGCACCGTGACGAACACGAGCAGGGGTCGTTTCATGCGTTCCTCGTAGATGGCGTACTGTGGATACTCTCGCTTGACGAACGGCCAAACGACGGCGGTTCAGGGGTCATATCTCGATTTCTCCGGGGAGTGCGAGAACGTTCTCACGTCCGAGTCGGAACACCTCTATCTGTTCGGCCTCGTGCATCTCGTTGACGACATTGCTGGTTTTGGTTCGGGACCACTCCATGGCCTCGATGAGTTCCTGTTGTTTCATCCGTCCGCCCCTGTCTTCCAACAGTTGGAGGACGCACTCCCTGTTGCTGAGTAGTTCGTCGGACGGGACCGCGAGTGTCTCCTCGTCACGCATTTGCGTCTCGACACCGCGCCGGCGCGAACGGCCATACCAGCCGAGCACGACCGCGAGCAGAAGCCCGGCGACACCGACAGCCGGTAGAATTGGCGGTCCCTCCCGTGCGGCGGTACCAGTCGCGACGAGGACGACTTTCGGATTTTGGGACTGGAACCACTGTCGGCCGTCCCAGCGGACGGCGCGTTCCTGGGACGCATCCGGCGCGGGCGAGACAGACACCTTCCGAAAGCTCTCGGACCACTCAATCCACAGTGATTCGTTCTCGCTGAGCTGGTACCGCCTGATAGCGTCGCCGAGGACGTACTGATTCTCTGCCGTCGTGGCCGCGAAGTTCGTCCATTCGAAGCGGTAGCTGACGACACCAAAGCGGCCGGCTGGGACCGACGTGTACGTTTCGACCGAACCGTTCTGGACGTGCATCGACCGACCCGTCCGTGCTTCGGCGCGGGAGACGGCCTGTTGCATCCGGTCAATGAACACGCCGGGCGGGTTCGATACGTTCTGACGAGCCTGTTCGAAAGCGCGTTCATCGGCCGCGTCATCCAGCCTGTATCGGAACAGAACCTGCCAATGGGCGGTCCCGTCGCGGCCGAGTTTGATTCGGATGATGATATCGTCGTAGCCTGCGCCCGGCGCGACCGAGTCGATGACTGAGTTCGGCGAGTCGGGTGCGTCCGGCGAGTCAGGTGTGTCCGATGGCTCTGGCGTCGACTCGGCCGCTGCCATCTCAGCGGGAAATGCGCTAGTCACGACGCCAATAAACACGATGACAGCGACACCAACAACGATGCAGCTGGTGGCTTCACCCTGGAACGCGCTGACTCTCATCCACACCATACTATGCGGTATTCTAACATATATACATGGCATGGCAGTTGGTGCTGGATAAGAGTGGAGTTTCGGTGCTGGCAGTATCAGACAGACCGTTGGTTCGACTATCGGCCGTCAAATAGATTCCGTCAGCGACATTGATTGTGTCCGCTGTTTCGCCGACTTCGCCGGTCTCACCGGCTAGACCCGTCTCAGTGGCTATTTCGTTGAGATATTGTTGCCGATTCCGGTCGACGTCCGGAACGGTCACCGTGCTTCCGCCAAGTCGACTGCGCTGTCGGACTGTATCCAATTGGATGGCTCGTCCCGCTCGTAAATGACCACGATTCCATAGTTGACATACGCGCCGTACAGGTCGTCTGCGTCTCGGTCGGTGCTATCATCGGCTGGATTCTTGGATTCGCTCATAGTTGTCTCCGCAATGCGCATTCGGGCAACCTCGCGCGTCGCAGTTTCGCGGCCGCCGTTAGAGCGCATCACAGTTCCACATCGCACCTACAATCCCGTATAAACACCCGAAGCGCCGGCCGGATTCCCGACAATCCGGGTGAATTCACCCGGTTCAGACTCACCTCTGTCTTCCGGTTTTACTGGAATCGCTCAAACGGAGCGAAAAACGGTCAAATGAATTTTATACCAGTTCTCTGCTTCCTGTCGGCGTCCCAGACCGATTAACAGTCACGATAGACACACGTGATTGACAGACACTGTGAATATCGAACGTGGACTGAACAACAGAAAGAAAGCGTATCCAGACGGACTGGTTTATCGCTCACGCTGCGTGACCGTGTGTTGGACGCAGTCCTCGGCAGTGGCCCGGTCGTCGACGAACAATCGCACGCAGTTTCGAATCTCGTCGGTGGCGGGATATTCTTCCGGTACTTCCACTTCGATATACAGCGCCGGGAGGCACTCGCCCGGTTCTAGTCCGGCGGTGTTGGGATGCTCGGCGACAAGAGTGCCGTTACGTTGGGAGATACCCCACCCGTTGCCGCCCGCTCTTGCGAGGGTGATTCCGTCCGGTAACTCGTCAGTCACGTTGATGGGACCTTCTTCACACGGTACCTCGCCGTCGTTGCACACTTCGATGACGTAAGTTCCGGTGTCACCGAGTCTGAACGGTTCCTCCACGGTTTTCTCGACCGAGAGTGTACATTCCTCTGTCCCGTCACCACAGCAGTAGGTGACCGCGAGGTCCATGTAGTCGACTTCGGTGTCGTCGTGAATCATCACGTCAAGCCGACCATGCTGTCGGAGGTACGAGACCAAGTCGGCGTTCGGCTGGGAATGATTATAGAGGTCGGAGAGGTCCAGCGTCGTCTCGTGAGCACCGGTCTGGTTCTCGGACCATTGGACGGGGAAGATGCCGGGCGTGTTCCGTTCTCCCATGCTCTGACTCCAGCTGTACTCCTCGTCTTTCGTGCCGTCGTCGTGCCACAGCCCGAGCGACAGGAAATCGTTGTTGTCGTTGGCACCGTTCGGACGAGCGCGAAACGACAATGTCGCCTCGCAGATATCGCCCGCCAGCGGCGGCTGCGGAACCTCGAACGTGTGGGCGAACGGCTTGTTGATGCCGCTTTCGTCGAAGTCCCGAATGGGGAGGTCTATGCGCTCCTGTAGCCCTTGGCTGGGTGACGTCGCCTCGGTATTCCCGCCGGCGAACTCGTCGTCAGCACCGCCCTGGACGGCATGCTTGCCTTCGAGACACCGGATTTCGTCGCAGCCGGTGTCGTTGGCCGCATCCTCATCGCTGCCAAGCAGGTCGGCACAGTTGCGCAACAACTCGATATCCGTGGGGAATTCCTCGAAGGGCGCGATTTCAATCTCGACGACCAATGGCGGGAGACACTCGCCCGGTGCCAATCCACCGGGATTGGGGTGCACTGCGGTGATTGTCCCGTTGTCTACGGAGACTCGCCAGTCGTTTCCGGATGCCGAGGCGAACGCCACGCCGTCGGGGAGTTCGTCCTCGACGACGGCCGCGCGGGTACACTCGCCGTCGCCATCGTTGCACACTTCGACGACGTACGTACCCGTCTCACCGAACGCGAACTGCCCCTCGTGGTGCTTTTCGACCGAGAGGTCACAGCCGCCACAGCCACAGTCACAGTCGGCGTTCTCCGCGCGCATCTGGCCGACGAGATTCACCCCGGAGACGACCTGTTGGGTGTCGCGTACGACCACCGTCAGGCAGTTCTCACCGGGCTGGAAGTAGCGTCGACTGGTGTACGTCTCCTCGATTGGCGCACCTTGGAAATCACCGTCGCCGGAAAACGGCAGCGGGTTCCCGTTCAGACGGATGTCCTCCACGAGGTCGTCGGCCTGTAGCGTCAGCGTTAGCTCCGGATTCCGGTAGCCTTCGTTGAGACAGAAGCAGTACGTGTACTCGTACCGCGTGTCTTCTTCGGGAAGGCGGCGTCCGCTGTCGGGTTCGAAGGAGATCCACTGACTATCCTGGAACGTGGTGGGCCAGGAGTTGCTTCCAACCACGTCCGCGTCACGAGGCACTGTCCCCGCTCCGTTCTTCTCGTCGCCGGTCACGTCCCAGTCGTCGTCCTTCGAGCCTGCCGGGATTAGCTCGTCGTCCGTCTGGTCGTAGCCCGTGTTGAGGTTGTATTCTACCGGCGGACAGCGGTCATCGTGGTCATCTTCGGGCGTCTCGTGCTCGGTCCGCACGGTCGCATTCCCGAAGGGCGTGCTGTTGGTCACCTGTCCATAGCCGGTCACTCCCACGACTCCGGTGATACCGATGCCCTGCAGAACCCGCCTTCGGGTGAGGTCGTCGTCGCTCATGCTGACACCCCCAGCCAGTCCGCTGGACTGTGTTGTTCCGCTTGGAGCGAGCGAGGGTGGTAGTCGTTTGGCTGTTCGTCCGTGGCCGTCGCACGGTCGGCCATGCGGGCCGGGTCGCCGGAGACGGGACACTCCCGACCGGTGGCCCAACCATCATACGCGGTCGCTTCAATTCGACACATCGCACCTGCAGTTCCCCCGCAGAACCCCGTATAAAGAGGCGACGCTCAGAGAGAATCCGGGGGATTTCAGTCGAATCCTGCCGAATCAAGGCTCTGCAGTACGACGTTCTACCGAAGTGTGAAATTCACTATATTTGAAACGTCGGTGTGTTTAAATAGTAGTTTCAGACCGTTGGTGCTTCGTTGACGAGTGCTGAAAGCACACGCCGTTCAATTTTTCTGAGGTGCTCACTCACCGTCGCGGTTGTGACACCCAAGTGAGCGGCAATCTCCTCGTGGGTCGTTTCTCTCGGTGATTCGTAGTACCCGCGCTCGACGGCGACTGAGAGGACTTCGCGTTGACGGGAAGTCAACTTCGACCCGAGCGTTCGTGTTTCGGGTCGGTACGGGCCTTTTCTGACGAGCGTCAGGTCAATCTCCGAGGGAATCGCAGCGGTGACCTGACTGAGCGTCCGCTCCTCACCAACCATCCGCAGTTCGAGTGCATCACCAATATGCGTGAAGGGAGGTTCGAAAATGACCTCGTGTGTCCGGGCGAGGTCGAACAATTCACGAATCGGGACGGTCGGCCGCCCGTGGATGTACACGAGCCCATTCGTTCCGTCCGGAACGTCGCTTTCGATGACGCCTCGATGGTTCGTGAGGTGCTTCCGTACGCGAGTCAGGTCCCCACGAAGGTGATACAGAAGGACGATTGAGCCGTCGTCGAGCGTCGTGACGGACCGGATTCGTTCGCGCGAGATTGATGGGTCCTCCGCAAGTAACCGATTCGCCGGGTGGAAGTCGTCCTCGACGGAGACCCGTAGCGTAATCGAGTGCACGAATGGTACTGTGCGGCCATATTAATGGACCTTTCTGGGTACGGCAGCACCGACATTCGCCCGGTGGGTGTAGTGATGACTGACCCATGATTGGATTGGTCCAACCGCGGAATGGACTGCGGTCGACACCGAGCGAACGACGAACTGCTCGAAGCACTACAGGTTGTCGCGGTCACCTCGAACTGGAAGGGAGATGTCTGAGATGACAGCTGGAAGTGGCTCGGTAGCGGAGCAATCACCCGCACTGCGGTCGCGGGACGTGCTCGCTCCGGGAGTTGTCACCGTCCTGCTGGTCGGCGCGTTCACGTACTTGTCTCCCGGTCTCTCGTTGGTCGTCACGTTCGTCCCGGCAATCGTGCTGGCGTACAGTTGTCACCTCATGACGACCGTTCACCGGATGCCAGACCCCGAACGCGTTCTTCCCGTCTATCTGGTTGCGTTCGCGGTGCAATTCCTCCACTTCGCCGAAGAGTTCACCACCGGGTTCTACACCCGATGGCCCGTCGAAGTGTTCAACGCGGCACCGTTCGACCTGTCGACGTTCGTCCAGCTAAACATGGTCTCGTACGCGGCGTTCGCGCTCGGGGCCGTCGCTATCTATCGAGGAATCAAGGGACCGATGCTCGTCGTCTGGTTTTTCACGCTCATGGGCGTCATCGGAAACGGTATCCTCCATCCACTCTATCCGCTTTTCGCAACGGGAGAGTTCGGGTACTTCCCCGGTCTCTACTCGTCGGTTGCGTACCTGCTCTTGGGTCCGATTTTGTTCGCTCGACTGTGGGAGGTCCGAACCACCACTTAGGGCTCTTGTAGACCTG
The DNA here is from genome assembly GCF_058382125.1 of Haloferax sp. s1. Taxonomy (NCBI): domain Archaea; kingdom Methanobacteriati; phylum Methanobacteriota; class Halobacteria; order Halobacteriales; family Haloferacaceae; genus Haloferax; species Haloferax sp. s1. The sequence continues at coordinate 10,634 of NZ_JBZRPK010000719.1, read as the reverse complement.
GCGTTCCCGCTTCGACGACGAATCGCTTGTCCGTCCGCACGGGTGCGCCCGGTTCGGTCACGTAGTCAACGACCTGGAACTCAGTGACCCATTCATCGGGCGTCAGCGTACATCGCGTGTATCCCCGCCTGTTGTTGTTGTACTTGACGTTCTCGTTCTCTTTGACGACGTGCTTTCCGAAGACGCCCTCCTTGTTCCCGTTGATGTCGCTGAACTCGGAGCCGTCGCCGCCGGACGAAATCGACGTTCCGATGAACTCGGTTCCGATTGTCTTCGACTCGTTCTGTGCGCTTTTGATGTCGTTCGCCCAGTTGGAGTGGAAGTCGCCGGTGACGACGACGGGGTTGTTGACGGACGCTTCGAAGGCGTTCTTGACCGCCACTTGGTCTGCGACGTACCCGTCCCACTGGTCCATTCGGTAGCCATCCGCTGCACCGCGTAAGAAGTCCATCTTCGCAAACGGAACCTGATTGGCGAGCACGTCCCACGTCGCGTTCGACGCTTCGAGATTGTTCACCAACCACGCTTGCTGCCGGTCGCCGAGAATCGTCCGGTTCTCCTTGAACCGCTTTTGACACGCATCAACAGTGAACGCGTCGCCACAGGCTTGGTCGCTCCGATACAGGCGCGTGTCGAGGACGTTGAACTCGACGAGGTCGCCGAACGTATAGTTCCGGTAGAGTTTCTGGTCGGGACCGTCCGGTTTCTGTTCCAACCGGAACGGCATGTGCTCGTAGTAGGCTTTGAACGCCGCGGCCCGACGTTTGAGGAGTTCTTCGACAGTCTGCTTGTCGGGGTCCTGCGGCACGTCGCCAGCCCAGTTGTTGTCGACTTCGTGGTCGTCGCGGGTGACGAGCCACGGGGCACTTGCGTGGGCGGCTTGGAGGTCAGCGTCCGACTTGTACAGTCCGTACTGAAGCCGATATCGGTCGAGTGTCGTCGGCTCGGACCGGTACGCCTGCGGAACGGCCGTATCGCGAACGCCACCGTTCGGACCGATACCGTACTCGTAGATGTAGTCTCCGAGGTGAACAATCAGGTCGAGTTCGTCCGCCGCCATGTGCTTGTAGGGCGTGTAGAACCCGTCATACCAGGCTTGACACGACGCGAATCCAAATCTGAACTCCTCCGGGGTTGCCCCGACTTCCGGAGCGGTCTTCGTTCGACCGACCGGACTGCGGTACCCACCGGTTCTAAACTGGTAGTAGTACTCGGTATTCGGGTCGAGGTTCTGCACGTTGACGTGGACCGAGTGGGCGTGAGCGGGGTCGGCGAACACGTTCCCGGTCTGAACAACAGGAGTCATATCTTCGGACTCCGCGACGGTCCACTGGACCGGAACGCGTTTATCCGGCATTCCACCGCCGCGCGTGAGCGGGGATGGGGCGAGGCGAGTCCAGAGAATCACAGAATCCGGCAGGGGGTCGCCGGAAGCGACTCCGAGCGAGAAGGGGTCTGCTTTGAATCGACCGTGTTCATCAACTGCTGCGGCTTGTCCCGAAGCACCGAGAACTGCGAGGGCTGTTGCACCGCCGGTTCGCTGCAAGAAACGGCGGCGACTGTGCGCGTTCGGGTCTGGAGACGGCGGGTTTTCTACGTCCATCTATACGATAGCACACTTTATTCTATAATAGGATTTTGTAATATTATAGAGTTGAATAATATATTAATAGTGCCGACTAATTGGTCGTTGTATCAATCGGTGTTACTATGTGCGGATTCGTATCGCTGAGTAATAACCGAAGCGTGCGAATTCGTATCGCTGGGTGATAACCGAAGACATCCCGAGACATGTTTCTCGCCCACGCCCGCGACAACGTTGTTCGAGTAACCGAATCAGAGGCGATGGAGAACGCGTTTGTGGCTGCCGACGCGCCCGTGGAAACGTTCTATTCGGACACCGGTGGACACGAGTTCCACTTCAGTACGTGGTGTGTCGAAACAGTGAGGTCCCGAACCGCTGATTTTCTTGAGCAGGTGTTGTAAGTAGTTGGTAATGACAATATTACGACCATAATTAGTAGCCTCGCTCTCAACTGTATAGTAGCGTTCCGTCTCTATAAGAGAAACTCAGTGGTGGGATACTATTCAATCGAATGTTCTTTTTATCATACCTTACCAGTGATGTAATTCTCCGTGACTGTTTTCAGATGTGTAATGAATAATGATATATGTCAACTACTCTCATACAAGACACACTCCTGCTATCACCCGAATGGCAGCCGTGGAACCAGATGGAGGGAACAGGTACCCTATTCGAGGAAGGGCAACTCACAGATGTCGAAGAGGACTGGGGGGCGAATGGTGTCACCCTGTCTGCAACACTTTCCGTCGAACAACCCGACCCAATCGAAATCGGTGGGTTCGATGTTTCGGTCGGAAAGCCGGACGCTGGTGCGGTTGAATTCGACTTTTCTCTTACCTTCGACTCTGAGCCACTATTCGCGGCTATTTCGGTCATTCTGTTGGCGAAAGGCGTCATCACCGTCAAAGACGTCGAACGCACGGCCGACAAACTCGGTATCGACTCGAACGCGCTCAATCTCCAGCAGAACCCCGAATACTTCCACGATATCAACTCACTCGGCCATGTACGGGCCGAGTTCGGCCTTCCAGAGGTTCATCTACTGCTTCCGGGTGAACACCTCCGCGTCGGTCGGCGAGTGACCCAAAACGGAAACACAGTCGGAATCGAACCAGTCGCCGACGACCCGCGACCGACCACGAAACTCGTGAACCCGACGGTGGTCGCCGACACGAAAGACGGTGCCTCGATTTCGGTCGGCGGTCCACAGGACGTTACGCTCCCGCCGCTGTTAGTCCGAGGAAGCGGTATCGCATTAGAGTTCGAGGAGGTCGCTCCAGACTTCTCTTCTACCTCCGGCCACCCATCGGTCACGGAGATGGACGGCTACGACGCCTCGTGGCAAGGGCTCTACGTCGGGGAAACGACCGTCTGGGGGTTAGACGAACTCCTCCCGTTCCTCCCCGACGAACTCGACTCTTCGAATGCCGACGGAGGGTCTGGGAACGGCGGCGGAAACGGAAGCGGGGCAAACGGCGGCAACGGGCCGAATAACGGCGGCAGCACCTCGGCCGGCGGCGCCCGGCTGACGTTCTCGGAGTGGCTCATCGACGAGAACGGGGCGGCCGGGGCAGTCTCGTTCGGCGTTCCGCCGGCGGGTAGCCGGGACGGACCCCTCCAACTCAGGAAACTCACGCTCGGATTCGACAGGGGTTGGGTGCCGACGACCCTCGCGGCCGATGTCGCCCTCGATTTCTCGACGCTCTCGAACGACGACGGCGACGACCTCGGCGGACTCGGCAACGACGGAACGCTCTTGCTCGGCACCGATTTACGGTACGACCCGTCGCCCGAGGCACCGCCGGCGCGGTTCGGCTTTGATTTCGTCGTCCGCGGCGGCGACGACGACGCATTTCTCCACCTCGGAACGGGAGCACTGGGAAGCGCAGCACCCGTCGTGTTTGCCGTGATGGCAGGGTTGACCGCCCCGCTCGACACCGAACTCGGCGTCGTCATGGCATCGATGGCGGCCCTCGAAGCGCGGGGCGACCTCGAAACGAAGCGAATCGCCATCAAGGAACTGTCGTTCAGCTACGCGCCCGAAAAGCGGACGGCGAACGGAACGGACTACTGGGCGCGCGTCCTCACCGTGTCCGTCTCGACGAGTGTCGAGTCGCAACTGCAGCTCGATGCCGCTGATATCGACACCCCGCTCGGCCTCGGGCTGAACGACCTCACTTTGACATGGGTCCTCAATCACGGCGAGTTACAGAAGGCGGGAGCGACAAAGCAACCGAATCCGGTCGCTGTGTCGTGGGAACTCGACGACATCAGCGTGACCCTCTCGGCCAATGCCAACCTCGCAAACGTGGTCACCATCACCGATGTCAGTCTACGAAAGACCGACGAGGAGTTCCTCATCGAACTCGGCGTCGAAGCCAGCGGGAGCGGTGACGTCGCAATCGGCGGCCTTCCGGACGCGGTCGTGTTAGCCTTCGACGCGAAGAAACCCGACGTCGGGGATTTCAAAGGCGTTCGCTTGAAGCAAGGCGGTCAGCCGATAACCATCTTGGCTCCGGGGACGCTGTACGCTTCGGGGGAGATGACGACCGGAAAAGACGCCATCAGCCAGTTCCCGGAACCGGCACAAGGGACGTGGGAAAGCGGCATGGTCGGGTCGCTACAGGCGTTCGTCGTCGGAAACGGAACGGCGAAAAAGCCGGCAGACCACCGTAAGCGGTCGAGCTACCAGTTCACCTTCGACATCGACCTGCTGTCGGCGCAGAGCAGTGGCGGGTCGTCCACTCTCGTCTTCTCCATAGACGGCACCGTCTCCCCGGGGGATTCCCTCGGAAAGCCCCGGGCGGCGCTGCAAGGACCCGGATTGCTCGAACCGCAAAACGCCCAACACACACACTCCCAGGAAAGCGGCCTCCCCGAGTGGTACATGAACGAATCGCCCCAGTACACAACCGACGCGCCGAAGTGGGAACCGGTGCTGGACGAGTGGGGCTTCGGTGCGAGCGTGGTGCTCGGGTCGGCCCCCGACGAGGCCCGGTCGTGGAGTGCAAAGGCCGGACTGTTCCTGATGCTCCCCGGCCCCGTCATCATGATTGCGGGAAAGGCGGACATGTTCTCGGGGAAGCCCTCGATGGGCGGGGGGTCCTCGCCGCCGTTCGCCGCGGTCATCGTCCTCGACTTCGAAGACGACGTATTCTCAATCGATATCAAGGCCGACCTCTCGCTTCCGGAGGATAGTGACGCCGACTTAGTCAAACTCGACGTTCCCGTCGAGCTATTCGTCGACCTGCAGAACGCCGAGCAGTTCTATCTCTACTTCGGACGCTATCAGCCGAAAGAAAAGCGCGTGACAGCGCTCGCGCTCGGGATGCTCGACATCTCGTCGTACCTCATGCTCGACGGGCGAACGATTGCCGGACTTCCGATGGGTGACCTGCCGGGACTGGCGCTCGCACTCGGTGGTGAGGCCCGAGTCAAGTGGGGTCTCGATGCCGACGTTATTCAGTGTTATCTGTACGCCGAAGCAGCGTTCCACCTCGGCGTCTCGCTGGCTGATCCGCCGCTTCTCGTCGGGATGGTCCGAATCGAGGGAGGTCTGGTAGTGAAGGTATTCGGATTCGGCCCGGAACTCGGCGTCTATGCCCAGCTATCCGCGGTCGCACCCGAACCGTTCGAACTGACCGGTGAGGTCGGCGTGGACATCGACCTCCCGTGGCCCCTCAGCGACGTGCACACGAGCGTCGACTTCACGTTCGGTCCCGGCGGTGACCTTCCGGATGCGCCCGACCCTATCGAAGGGGTGACGGCGCACTCGCGGTACGAAAAGAAAGCACAGGAGCTGTCGAAAAACGGCAACAACGATAGAGTACCGGTCGACCCGGTGTTTACAGTCGCATTCGGCGCACCGGTCGGAAACGAGTCCGGGACAGTCGGGTCGTTCAATACGGGCGGTGACGACACGAACCACCCCGTTTGGAAGGTCGTGAGTAGTTCGGAAGAGAAGGACGAGAACGGCATCAAAAAGCGCCATCGCGTCGGCTACCGATACGAACTCGTCGACGTCTCGATTACCGAGGTGCGCGAGGACGGAAGCAACCAAACGCTGAGCGACAAGCCGGCGACGTGGGACCCGAAAGCCACCAGCGGTGGGAACACGGAGGCTGGAAGGAACGCCGGGGCTACTTCGAGCGGTGGGATGCCCGCACGGAACGCTCTCCAACTGCTCGACGCCGAAAAGAGCCACACGAGCAAGTACGTTGGCACCGCGGCGAAACTCGTCCGCGAGACGGAGGCGTCGTGGGACCCCTGTCGGCGCGAAAAGCCCAAACAGAGCGCCACGTACCACGCTGCCGACATGCCAACCGGACCACTGGACGAGGAGGCGGACGAACTGACGCCGATAGACGACGAGAGTCCGCCGGCTTACGGACGTGCGGAACCGCAAACGAACGCCGGCCGGTCGCTTCAGCGGTACGCCGACTTCGACGTACTCCCTGCTGCGGTTCACGAACGCGCCTGGTCGAAAGCCGCCGCTCCGACCCCGGCGTTCGAACGCCGACGGTTCCTCTGTGTCCCGCAGGCGGTCGGGCGGTCGGACCACTCGAATCGCTTGCTCGCGAGTCTCGAAACCCGTCCCTGCGAGGCGCTCGACGTGGCGGTGCCCGAGAACGACGAGGTGACCATCAGACTCCTGCTCGCGCCGAACGTGAAGCTGACCGCGCAACCGATGTCGGACGGCGAGGTCGATGGTGAACCGCTCAAAGCGGAGTGGGTCGAGCCGCTGTACTCAGATAGGGACCCCGTGGGTCCGAGCCACGACGCAACCAGAGAGGGCTGGGGAATCTACGAAGTGACGGCCACGTCGGGCATCGACGTAGTCCGACTGTGGGCCGTCCGAGCAGCCAGCGGATTCGTCCAAGAGTCACTCGAACCCTTCACGGCGACAGTTCTGGACGTGACCGCCGACCTACCGGGACAGCGAGGAAAGAAGCCGAATGTCGAGGTAGATGCAATGAACGACCTCTATAGCGACCTGTTGAACGCGAAGTACAGTGGAACCGCACCGGGCGTATTGAAGCCGGATACCGAGTACGAGATTTCGGTGAAAGTGAAAGCCACCCACGCGGAGCAGTGGGGCGAATCCGACCCCGAGTTCTCGGATGCCGCCGGGACCCACTCGCGCACGTGGACCGTCCGAACCGAGGCAGAACCCAGAGAACGGCTTCGGGCCACCGACGAACCAGATGGAAGTAAAGACAACTGGGACGTGGCGACGAGGCCTCGCGACGGTGCACCGGCCTTCTACCGCGGTTCAGACGTCGAATTAGCGTTCCGGCGAGAGCGCACGCTCGCGGCGTTCGAAGCCCACGGTACTGCACTTGCGGTCAGGCTGGTGGACGAACAGGGGAACGACCAGTTCGACGCGGTCGATGTCACCGAAAAATTCGCATCTGACCTCCCACCCACGGCGGCGGAGTGGCGGGAGATGCTCTCGAACATCGGCTGTCTGAACATCGACCCCATGGAACTGTACGCGTCGGGCGAGGACACTATCGAATCGATACTCGAACCGGGCGCTCGCTACGTCGCGTCGATTCACGTCGTAGACGCGAACACGAAGCTCAAGAACGTGAACTTCGACGACGAGTCCACCGCGCCGGCCGTCCACTCGTGGCGCTTTACCGCCTCGCGGTACCTCGACGCGGGCGAGCACCTCAGCGCTCACGAACCGGTGGACGAGTTGGTCGCGTCCGCACCCGACGAGCAGGCGCTCCAATCACTGGCGGCGACGAAGACGCAGGCAACCGGGGTGACGGTGGACGACGAAGCCCTCGATACGCTCCTCCACGGAGACGTGGGGCTTTCCCCCCGGCGAGCGCCGGACGACCCCGAGGTGGTTCGCATCTGGCGCTGGAAGCCGTCGTCAGACACGGCGGACCCGTTGGCGCTCCTGTTCGACGGGCCGGAACCGCTCGCCAGAGAGGGATACGACATCTCGGTGAAGCAGAACGGCCGCGAGTTGAACGGGCGGTTCCTGACCCGGACGGACCGCGCCCGAGTGCTGTTCGTGCCGGATGCGGGTGAACTCGCCGCCGACGCCGACTGCACCGTCGAAGTCGACCACTCGGGGGCAACCGAGCGGACGACGGTTGCGATACCGAAGCGTCCTGCGCAGTTACAGCCAATGGGGGTGATTCCATGAGTTTCGACGGCAACCGGCCGGGCGAAGCCGACACCCACGAGGAGACCGACGCGGAACGAGAGGGTGACGCGGAACGACGGACGCTTCGACTTCCGGACGAACTCGCCGCGCTCGACATCGACCTCGACGCAGGGACGCCCTCCGAGACAGGGGGAGAACAGCCCCGGCGAGAACCCCTGTGGTCGAGTCCGGCCGTCGAAGCGGGTGGGACGAACAATTTAGAGGGTCTGTTCAGCGACATCGGTATCGACACCGATGACAAAGGACCGTTCGGCGGCTTGCTCGACGACGACGTGGCGAAGTCGGGTCGCCTGCTGGACGCGCTCGGCGAGGACCTCGGGTCGCTCGACGACCTGCTCGGCGAGCACGCCGCGGAGTTGGGTGGCCTTATCTCGGAACCCGAGTCGGTGCCGAGGTTCCCGACCACGTTCTTCTCTCAGCCCGTGAGTACCGAGCGTGGTGATTCGAGCACCGAGAGCGACGAGTCCGACGTTATCCGGACGGTCGTTGACCCTGGCATGCTCCAACTGGCCGCACGAGGGTTCGAAAACGACCACTACCTACCGGACGGTCGGTATCTCCGGTGGACCTTCGAGTCGGGCATCGGCTTCCCGCGGTCCGGGTTCAGGCTGTACCGACGGGAGTCGCCGTCGAACATCAGCCCGAAGGATATTTTCGCGGTCCGGCGCTCACTGCGGTTCAAATCGAACCTCTCCGGCGGGGAGATACGGACCGGAAACGGACTCCGGGTGACGCACCCGAACGGGGTGACCGTCGAGCAGTACGACGACCACAGCCACGGCGTCCCGTTGAACGAAACGCCCACGCGAGTCCGGTTCGCCGAGAGCGACGCGGTCGATGCGGCCGAACTATCGGCGTGCTGGGTCAGCATCAAATTCGCTCGACGGCGGATGACCGGGTCGATAGGGGCGGTCGCGGTCGGCGAGGAGGGAACCGAAACGCGGGTGCAGGACCGCGGCGGCGTCGGCATCGACCTCGAAATCCCCTTCGAGCCGTTACCAATCCCCGAAACCGAGCTTGAGAATATCATGGAGGTGCAGGACGTGCAAGTGCGCGAACCAAACGCCGAGGGGTCCACGCTCGTCGGAGAGCAAAACGGGAGTGACGGCAGTACCGAAGGCGTCGGAAGCGGTGACGGTGAGAGCGGCGGCGGAAGCGGTGGCGGCGACGGAAGTGGCGGTAGCAGCGGTGTCGGCGGGGGGAAACGAGGCGTTCTGAGGGGCGGCCCCCGGGGGGGTGGGGCGGGGGGGGCCCCACACCGGCCGCCCGGGGCCCCGCACACCCGGGTTGGCCGGCCGGGGGGGGGGTGACCGCTCCCGCCCAAGCCCCTGCCAAAACCGGGGGGGGGCGGGTTGGCTGAGGGCCCCCGGGGGCGGTTCTG
>NZ_JBZRPK010000719.1:0-1474 GCF_058382125.1 Haloferax sp. s1 | reverse complement strand
GGAATCAGCGGCTTCGATAGCGGCGGCACCGGCGGAATCGGCGCTGGCGCGCTCGACATCGGTCCGCTGTGGTCCAGCAACACCGGTTTCGGCGGCACGGGCGGCGGTATCAGCGTCCGTCCAACGCCGATTCAAAATCCGTGGGTGACCGGTTCGCTAGTGCTCCACGGGAGCGTTATCGACGAACTCAAAATCACCGGAACGGGCGCGATGCTGTACGGCGTGTACTGGCTTCCAGTTGGGGAGTACGCCGAGACCGAGGGGTGGGAGAAAGTTGATACGTTTAGGCTCCCCATCCGAGGCGACGGGGTGTTCTATCCGCGGGCCTCGAAGCCGGGACGGTCCATTGCCCGTGACCGACTCCGCGACACGCCGCCGAAGGCGCTTCCGCCGTGGGACGAACCGTCGTGGCCGCCAGCACCCGACCCGAACGCCGTTAGAACCGACCAACGGAAACGCTATCTCGGAGACGGTCACAGACGGCTCGAAAAAGCGCTCGATACGATTCTGGAAAGAGAGATGACCGATGCGGTCCGGCAGGACTCGGTCACGCGAAAACAAACGCTTTCGCCCGACGCGACGACGACCAACAAGCTACAGGGGAGCGAAGTCGAACTCGGGTTGCTCGACTCAGTGCTGACGGCCGCAGTTGACCCACAGCAAGCGACCGCACTTGGACTAGCCACGGCCGAGACTGACCGTCTCGACGCCCGGTTCGACTACAAGTTGGAGGCCGACTGGCCGCTCCTGTGGTGGTACGCGATGCTCGCGCCGCTGACTGGCGTCCGCCTCCTCAAGAACTACCGAGACGCCGAACCCGACTCGAACGGGGTCCGGCTTCCGATTTGGAGTCGAACGGACCAGAAACCGACGACTGCGCTGGAGGCGATGGCCGACGCGAAGGTCACGGTAGTCTCCGTTGCGACCGATATCGAAGCGACTCCGTCCTCGCCGGTTTCGCCACCCACGGGTCTCTCTGCCGAACTCACTCCGACACCGGGTGAATCGGTCCCCGCGAGCGTCAAACTCGAATGGGACGCCGACGGCGGGAACCTGTTCACGTCGGGCGGACACATCGCCTACGCCGTCCGGCGGAAGTTCCAGGGAACGGACGAAGCAATCCACCACAACGACCCCGACACCGGAGTGACGTTGCCACACATGAACGCCTCGTCCGGGAAGGCGAGCGTGACCGACCACGACCCACCGGGGCTCGGAACCGCGACCTACCGCGTCTCGGGTATGGACGTGTGGGGTCGATTCAGTGATTTCGCGGAGATTACCGTCGAGATTACTGACGAGGTGGCACCGCCCGCACCGACGGGACTCATCGCGGACCTCGTGGGCGACCCAGACACCACCACGTGGGACCTCGAACTCGAATTCGACTGGACCGCGGGCCAACGCGAACTCGCACCGGATACCGCAAGTTTCGAACTCCTCTGCGAGCAAGGAAAGGTCGAGCCGACGACCG
>NZ_JBZRPK010000056.1:0-747 GCF_058382125.1 Haloferax sp. s1 | reverse complement strand
AACGATGCCCGCGCTCTGGCGGTTGACCCGAACCGAGACGGCACACCGCGTCTAGGACGCACTGAGGGCCCACGGCCGGAGGGCGACCCAGATGGACGAATACGTCGTCCACACGAGCGAACTAGAGGCGACCCGCGACCCGCCGACCGGCGTCGAGGTTCGCGCACTCGACCCCGACGATGCGCGCGTGCACGAACAGACATACGACGCATTCGCCGAACTCCGCGACGACGAGCGGGCGGTGTGTGCGTTCGACACCGATACGGTCGACAGTGACTCGTTTGGTGGGGACTCACTCGGTGACGACTCGGTTGATGGCGACTCGCTCGTCGGCTACCTCTTTCTCGGCGACCCGGGCCTGACGTATCGCATCCACCCGCTGGAGACGGACGTGACGTTTTCCGGCGGGTACATCCGAAGGGTGTTCGTCGCGCCGTCGGCACGGAATCGCGGCATCGCCACGACGCTCGTCTCGGAGGCGGTTTCGCTGGCCGACGAACAAGGCGCAGAGACCGTGCACGCACTCGTCGCCCGCGACAACCGACCATCGCAGTGGACGTTCGAAGCCAACGACTTCCGCGTGGAGCGAACGCGGTCGTACTACCGTGTCGGGCCATGGCGTCGACAGCGCGTCACCGAGCGCTAACCAGCAGTATAGAGTCCTCTGTGCGTAATCGAGCACTCTGAGTGGCACAGAACACTCTGTTCACCACAGAGTGCTTCATCCGGGGACGTTTGTTTCTAGAT
>NZ_JBZRPK010000623.1:0-10366 GCF_058382125.1 Haloferax sp. s1 | reverse complement strand
GTATAGAGGTGGCTAACAATACCGGATGGCGGCGATACTTAGATTCGAGACTATATGTTCGAATTGACTGGCTTCCAGCGCGACCTACTGTACGTCATCGCCGGTTCCGAACGGCCATCCGGCCAAGAGGTCAAAGAGATGATCAGCAAAGACGTAGGGGAGGTGAATCACGGTCGGCTGTACCCGAACCTCGACGCGCTCGTAGAAGAGGGTTACGTCAACAAGGGCCAACACGACCGTCGAACGAATTTCTACGAGATGTCCGAGAAGGGCCGAGAATCCATTATCAAACGTCGAGACTGGGAAAACCAACACGTCGAGTTCCTGGGCTGAGCCGGACAGACGGATTCAGCAGGAAGTCAAAAGCGGTTCGAGCAGTGAGGGAGCGTGAGTGACACGCTCGTACCTCCATTCGAAGCCGACGGAAACGAACAGTTCGGTGCTGGGAGCCACAACACTCACTGCGGTCTCATTTGCAGTCGCAGGTTGGTCCGCCTGTGTATACCTCAGCCAGCGAACAAGAGGAGACAGGACGGCACCTTCGTGTCCGGACTGTTCGCTGGCAGAATCATCTCTCTAGAGCAATTCACTGGGGGAATCAGCCATCAATGTATACATCGTACGCGACGCCGGGTAAACTCGATGGACAACTCAGCGAACCACACCAACAGACGACTAGTCGGGAAGTCCACCCGAAACAACAAATCCAGTTTGCCCGACTCGGATTATCTCATCAATTCGTCCCTCTCGTATCGGTGTGTCCTATCTTCTCAGCTCGATTCCCGGAAGTGCCTACGAGACGGGCCACGATGCCACAACGCGAGTGGCAGTAAAAGCCATAAAACAGGCCAGAACACCAGTCAGAACACAGATCAGAACACCGGCTTCGGTAAAGTCCACGATACAGTCAACGATACTTATCAATAACCAATACAATACAAAAGCACCGAATATTTCAATATCTAGACTATACGTATTACTACGAACGATTCTCATTAACACGGTCATAAAAATTTGATTAATTATCCAATAATACGAAGCTGTCCGCCGGTTTTGAGTGTTCATGCGAATGGTTCTGAATCACCGAAAAACGGGACTGTAACGACCCAAGTAGTATACTAAATTGATATTCACACATCCCTACTAATGTAATTATCGCAACATTTATGGAGTTAATCCGCAACCACTGAGACATGGTAAGTGAACGGTCCACCGAGCAGGACCCAGAGAACACGACTGACGACACTGTCGGCAGACGCAAGTACCTCGCCCTGTGCGGGTCGGTGACAGCTGCAGGCGCACTCGCAGGTGTCGCTGGAGTCGGCTCGGCAACGGAACAACCCGATGAATCAGCCCCTGACGACGACGCGCATACACTCGTCGTCGCAGGAACTGGTTCGCTCTCTTCGTTCGAGGTAACGGTGAGCGGAGAGATTTCTCCCCTCCATTCGAACGGCGCGCTCAGTACAACCGGAACAGTTGGACCCGCCGCCGAGGGAACCGTCGACGAGGACTCGCGGAGCTATCACTTCGCTGGCGACATCACCAACTTCCAGTCGACCGATGCGGTGTCGGTGTACGTCGACGGGGTCCGGATTCCCAACGACGCGTTCTGAGAACGGCCGTTCGGTAACTCGTTTTCTGGCGGGAAAAACAGTAGAAAAGAGCGGTAGCGCAGTGACTAAAAATGCGAAGTTTCCGAACAAGGAGACAGAGCAGCAGTCTACGAGCGCATATAGCCGCTTAGCCACGAGCTGGTCACGTCGTCGAACGTGACGGTCGAACCGCCGTGTTCGTCGATAAATGCGTCGGCGTCCGCGCTCGACGAGAACGGAATCAGGTCTTTCCCCATTCCGCCGAGAACCTCGCTGCCGACGACGTACGTCATGTCCCGGGCGTTACCGAAGGTGTCCGCACCGGTGTGTGTAGAAATGAACGTGTCTCCTTCCTCTTCGGTGAGTTCGTACTCGACGACCGAGTAGTCCGTCACGTAGATGGCAGTTGCCTCCCAGCCCTGCTGTTGGTGCTCGAAGTAGTACGGGAACATGCCCATACTCAGGGTGTGGAACCACGCTGGATTATCGTGACCTTCGGGGGACGAATCACGATAGAATATCTGCCCGTTTGGGCCGGCGTGAAGGCCGATGACCATCCCGCCCTGGTCGTCTTCCTTCTGGCCCGAGAGGTCAACAGGGTCGGGCTTCGTCTCGGAGGACGTACCGAGACATCCCGCGAGTGTTGCGAGTGTACCGAGAGAGAACGCTTTCGTCGCTGCACGTCGCGTGAGCAGGTCAGCCGACTGGTCGCCGGGACGGATATCGTCGGGCATCGGTCGTTCGTGTTGCACTGAGCCTCAGCGGACTTAAACAGTGAGAATGCCCGGTCGCGTAAGACACGCACACTAACAACAGTTTGAACAAAACGAGGACTTAGACGACGATACGAGCACCCTCAACGAGTGAGCGAATGTCCTCGAAGAGGCGGTCCGCGTCGGCCGCGTCGCGTGCTTCCGCGGTGATGCGAACGACCGGTTCGGTGCCGCTGGCTCGGACGAGGAACCAGCCGTCTTTGGTGTCCACGCGGATTCCGTCGATGGTGTCGACCTCGTCGTATCTGGCGTGGATGTTACGGGCGATGCGGTCCATCGCCTGCTGTTTGTTCTCGAACGTGATGCTCGTGCGTCGAGTGGCGTACTTCGATTGCCCGAGCGAAGCGACCTGTTCGGAGAGCGGGCCGTACCGTGCAACGAGTTCTGTGAGTTTGAGCGCCGCGTAGTGAGCATCTGGAGCGAGTGTCTCGTCGGGCCAAATCCACGCCCCAGAGGGCTCACCACCGAAGACGTATCCCGGTTCTGCGACTGTCTCGGCGACGTGTACGTCCCCGACCGGCGTGTAGGTGACACACCCGCCAATACTCTCGATAACGTCCTGAACGAGTAGACTCGTGTCGATGGGCACGGCAATAGCGTCGCCCGCTGAGACGACATCACGCGCGAACAACGCGAGCAGCGCGTCTCCGGAAACGTACTCACCAGTTTCGTCGACAGCGACCAATCTGTCTGCGTCACCGTCGTGCGCAAGGCCGACATCCGCGTCGAGTGCAGGGACAGTTCTGCTGAGTGCCGTGAGCGTCTCGGCGTTCGGCTCGCTTTTTCGAGCGGGGAATCGACCGTCTGCTTGCCCATCGATGGTGTTGACCGTCGCTCCGAGCGCGTAGAGCGCATCGACCGAGACGCGACCGGTTCCGTTTCCGAGGTCGAACACGACGGAAACGTCGTCGAAGGAGTCGAACGACGAGACGAGATGGTCGACGTGGCGGGCCGGTGCGTCGGGCCAAGTGCGCTCCTCGCCGAGTTCGTCCCAATTAACGAGTGAAATCTCATCTCGGTTGAGCCGATGGACGATATCCCGGGTCTGTGCTCTGTCGAAGGCACGGCCACTCGGCGTCCAGAGCTTCAAACCGTTGTCCGAGGCGGGGTTGTGTGACGCGGTGATTCCGATGCCCGCGTCCGCTCCCGACCAACCGACAGCGCGGGCGATAGTCGGTGTCGAGGCGACACCGAGTCGGACGACATCCGAACCGCACTCGCGAACACCCGCGCTAACCGCGTCTGCGAGGACATCGCCACTGAGCCGAGCGTCTTGGCCGACAACGACCGTTCGGGTATCACACCCGACCGCACGGCCGATTCGGAGGGCAAGTTCGGCGGTCACGGTTCGGCCAACCGGACCTCGAATTCCACTCGTTCCGAACATACTGTGAGAGAGGTTCACAGGACGTTTTGGTATACATCGCCTACTGTCACACGAACCCGTTCAGGCAGTGCCTACTGCGAACCCGTAGCGGCTTACTCGGAAATCGGGGAGAAACGAAAACGAGCGGGAGTTCCCACTTAAGAGACGTTAGGGCGTCAGAAAACCGTTCTCCGACGCCCATTACTGACAAATGAACGGTAAGTGGCAAGGAAAGTACTTATTGTAGACAGGAGTTCCGTGAGGTAATGTCTACAATTCAGACAAAAGACCTCGTATCGCTCTTTGGGGCAGTTATACTCGGATTCGTATTCTTCCTCCTCAGCAACTATCTGAGCCTGTTTGGCGTGGTGACTGTGGATTCTGATTTGGTTGTCATCTCGGTAGGGGTCCTCATCGGGTACGGGGCTGCTCGTTTGAGCGACGCACGATAGATAGCACACACTATCTAACAGCCGATTCGCTGAAGGTCGGGGTGAACCCAATTCCTTGGGGACGATTCCATGACATGCTCCAGAGAACGAGGGCCGCGATACCAGTACTGATCATATGGCACTCCTCGACGTGAGTAGTATCGAAGTGAGCGTCGGCTCGCTACGCAGCGGTGGAGTTACTGGAGGGTCTGGGGGTTGCCGACGGGGACCACTTCGAGGGAACCGATTGCATCGAGCGTAACTCGGTACCCGGCATAAGAAAAGGAGAGGATTGCATCGTTCGAACAACCAAACAAGGAGTCGAGCGCATCTGGGTCGATAGTGTTGGCGAGTGGTGGGAGATGTGTTGGCTGAACACCCTCAATTGCTGCAACACTTAAGACCACATTCGTACTCAGTGGTTCTCCAGTATCGCGGTCGACTCGGTATGCCCCGGTAGCCTCGTCGTACGTTACGCGTGAATTCTTCCATCGTTTCGTCTGTGCCATCATGGTGCCTGACATCCATCGTTCTGGGATGATGGCTCTTAAATCCATGCTATTTGTGAACAGTTCTATTTCGTGAAAGTCACGAGTTCCAACTGGTTTAGATGTAGTGTGGAGAATACACAACTAATAATTATGTGGTATTTGCCGGGCGGCGGGTTTCCTTACTGAGCACGCAGCCTTCGCACGGTCTTGCGAGCTTCTTCCGTCGATATCTCGCGTTTATACAACGCAGAGCCGGGTTCCAACAGTTCACCTCCGGAGACGAGACCACCGACATCGACCGGGCCAAATCCGAGGTCGCGTATCAGGTCGGCAACGACTACCTTGGCATCCGGGTCGTCGCCTGCAAGGAAGATAGCGATTCGCTCCGACTCCGGCAGTTCGGGATGCCCGAAGTCGCGAAGTGTCTCCCAGTGTATCGTGTTGAACGCCTTGACTACCGTTGCATCCGGGAGTTGTGCTGCGACGAGTTCTGACGAGGTGTCATCGCCGAGGTCCATCACGTGGAAGTTCTCCGTGTACGGATTCATCGCGTCGACGACTACCTTCTCTGCGAAGTGATGGGCATCGGGAAGCGAGTCACGCTTTCTGAAGGGAATCGCGAGGAAAACGACATCGCCGAACTGAATCGCACGAACCGGGGGCACCGTGTGGAGTTGCGGCCCAAGTACCTCAGACAGGTCCTCCATAGACTCGGGACCACTCGCGTTCGCGACGGCGACCTCGTGGCCTGCCTCGACAAACAGTTGGGACAGCGTTCCGCCGAGTCGACCAGCACCGAGTATCCCAATATTCATGAACAAAGATGTATTTTTAGTAAGTTGAATCTTTGTGTGGATCTCGTGAGTTGCACACAGCCTCCGCACGGAGTTATTCCCGCCGACAAGTGTGCTGAATATACGTGACTGCGACGGATTTTCCCCAAGCATCATCAGCGAGTGTCAGCGATTCTATTGGCTAACCTATCACAACTCGTACTACTATCGTAATACACATCATAACCTCCAAATTACATTCACGAGGCCATTAACGTCTGATATTCAGGACAATCATAAATTAGTATACATATGAAGATACAACATTCATGGACAGGCGCAAGTTCCTCAGCAGCGTCGGAGCGGGAATCGTGCTCGTCTCCGGATGTCTCGGGGGAGACACCCCCCAATCGGACGGAGAACAGAACAGCGGTGGCGCAGACAGCACCAAAGAACCGGTGAAGGAAACCTCTGAACCGGCGACTAATACAACGTCCACGCCCGAGTCAACTCCAGAACCGACCCCCGTACCGCCGGAAGACCGAATCGACTTCGAACGCGACGACGACGACCCCGAGGTCGTTGGAACACTCCTGCTGAAAGGAGACATTCCAGGTGTCATCGTCTCGTCTGACTTTCTGTCCGCCAAGTCGTGGCAGAACTACGCGACGGTCGACGAGAAGAAAGGTACCTACAACGTTGGTCTCTCGGTCAAGACCACATCGAGTATCGGGCGGATAGAAGTCGTTGGCCAAGTGTACGATGAAGAGGGAGAACTCATCAGCGAAGATACCGACGTGACGAACAACATCGCTGCCGATGAGAAAGCACTCATCCACCTCGTGTTCGAAGATGACCTCGAAGAAATGTACTACTACGAAGTTCAACTGATACGGCCTAACTGAGGGAAATACGTTCCAACAAGTGAGAACGCATCCACAGGCGGGAGCGCTCCGGAGAGGAGCTACGCCCCGCCCGCGTACGCCTCGAACTCTTTTCCGCGAAGTGCGAAGTAGCCAACTCCGGCGATACCGACGAGCGACGCGACAGAGAATGCGACAGTCGGGTCGTTCGCATAGAGCCAGCCGCCGAGTGCCGCACTCGGGATGACCACCGTGTTTCGAATCAGGTAGTAGGCCCCAGTTACGCGGCCACCGGCATTTCGCTCGGCCGGACCGACGATGAGCGCTTTGTGGGCCGGGAGACCAGCGAAACGGAGCCCCGAGAAGGCAAAGAGCGCGACGAGTACCCACTGGTTACGTGGCGCGAAGATGAGAAGGACGGGGAAGATGGCGTAAACGGAAAAACCGAGTCCGACAACCGGTTTGAGACCGGTCCGCTCGGCGAGTTTCGAGACGGGGAGTTTCGTCAAGAGCGCAACGACCATCTCGACGCCGAGCAAGATTCCGAAGAAGGCATCCGGCCGAAGCGAGACGCCGAAACCCGTGAATCCGACTTTGAGGAAGTCGGTGACGACGATGACGAAGAAGACGTACACCATGCCGTTTGCAAACCGGATGAGTGTGTCGGCAATGAGAAGCGGCCGGAGCGTCTCGGGAAGCGACTGGAGGTCGTCGCGGAGTTGCGCGAAGCCTTCGAACGACTTTCCAATCGAATCTTCGTCGGCGTCGTAGAGGAAGTGCTGCGCAATCGTTGCGACGATACCGAAGGCCGCAGCAACGACGAGGACGTACTGGAACCCGTCAACGAAGTTCGCCGTCACTGCCAACAACGCGGCCGCGATGAGTGGCCCAAGGAGGAACCCGATTCGCCGGAATATCTCGGTGCTCGCAAAGCCCATCGCCAACCGCTCGGGCGGAACGCTCTGCTTGACGATAGCGAACGTCGCACCCAAGCCGAACGACTTCCACGCCTGCGTGAGAAAGAGGCCGACGAATATCCAAATCCACGGGTCGAGCGAGACGCCCGCAAGCGTCACTGGCGGAACCTCAGGAGCGACGAACCAGAGAAGAAACCCAGCGGAAGAGAGCGTTCCGAACAGCGTGAGTGAGAGGCGCGACCCGAGCCTATCGGAGAGTGCCCCGCCCGGGTAGGGATAGAGCGCGCCGATGAGGTTTCCCACACTGCCGTACAATCCGACGACAGTCGCGCCAGACCCGAGAACCCGGAGGTATTCGGGGATATACCGTCCGGTCATCTGAAACGACAGGCTGAACGCGAACATCGCCAAGGAGAGGACGAATACGTCGCGTTCGAGACCGATGAACTGCCGGAACGAATCGAAAGTATCGACGGCGTCCTGACGTGTTTCCATCAAGTATTCGCTCGGAGCGAGCGAACAAGAAAGTACAGGACGGGTTTGATATCCGAGGCAGGTCTGCCCGGCGTAGGGTTCTCAACATTCTACACACTGCTCCCGCTCAACAGTTTCCGTCGACCCACAAGAACCCTCTTCACCGGGGGGTCGACGGAAATTCCGCTGAGATCCCACACATCTGCTGAATCGACTTTCTTCACCCAGTTCAGCGACCGAGGTACAAGATCGAGGGTGCCATTACCGGCTGTGACTCTCCGTGACTGTCACCGGTTCGTTCGAGGACGCAGCCACTGTAACCGAGTCAAGACACATCTCGTTTCAATTGATGTCTGTTTATTTTGAGAGCGTTGTGGATATCCAATGGCAATCGCAGACGGATCTGTCCATGGATGAGGTCGATACCAAAGGCCCGGGGGGCCAAAAGATGCCATATCATGTGTTGCCAATAACTAGTAAAACCTTTCTCACGGTTACAGACGAACCCTAGTTGGGTTGAAGCGACGTGAAAGCGTATCCTGCCCAAGAACACGACGTCGTTACAGACGAACCCTTGCGGGATTAAATCCCGACTCCAAATGTGACAGGAGGAAATTCAGACCCATCGGTAAACTTTAAATTCCGTAGTCTGAATACTCTTCCAGTACATCCATCGTATAGAGGAACGTGTGACATGAAATTCGAACCCAGCCAACTGTCCGGGAATACCGAGGAGATCGTCTCGATGTTTATCGAGTACGTCACCCGGACAGATGAAGAGATAAAACACGAGGAAGAACGCGGCCAGCGGAAGACGCAGGTCAAGATATTCCTCGCAAACAACCACGGGTTCAAATTAGGGTCGCTGAATACCGAGATCGAGAGGCTAGCCGAGACAGAAGGCCTCTCAGACTACATTCAGAGATACATCACTGAGCACAACTTCCACGAAGAACGCCTCGGCGAGGACGTGTCATATGTCGAAATCGACACGCCGAAACGGGCACGCACCGACCAATTCGTCTTCATCGATGACGGAGACTACCTCCGAGTAATCACTGCCGAACGCCGGAAGTGGACGAAGAAAACGGTTGAGAAGCTGCTCCAGTACCTCCCATCTCTAGAGCGGGTGTTCCTCACACCGTCCGACTTAGAAGAGATCGTCGAGGAATTATACGGGACTTCAGTTTCCGGCTTCACTGCAAAGTACCACTCGTACAAAACGGACAAGCGCGCGAGTATTCGGTTCCACGGCGGTACTGACGAGGACCTGCAAAAAGTCGAGAACGTCTTCGATGCGAAGCCGACGAGGCTCGAATTCAAGCAACGAAACAGTCCCGATGCGGCCATCCGAAGCTCGGTTGCTCAAGAAGGTCACTTCACGTTCTCCAGTGTCCGACCCGGCTCAGAAGAGCGCGGAAGACAGACCTTAGAAGAGCTATCGAAAGGGTTTGAGTCGCACGACCAGCAGAATTACAAGATCGAACACAAACCGATTCGAGAGTCGTTCAAAGACGGCTTCACCATCGAGGGTGGAACCACACTAAGACTGATCGACGACTCAGAAGAGTACACTCTGGACCAAGACACTGCGGACTTCCTTGAAGAACGCGTCTTAGACCACAAACGGAGGTACGAGTATTCAGTCTGGGAGCACGGGAACTACCTCGTCTTCGACAAGGACACTAGTGAACCGTTTGAGATCACGGTCGAGGCTGAAGATATCCATCTCCACGCGAAGGAGGCGACAACGTCCACTTCGTTCCGTGACTTCTGTAGCTTAGTCTTCGAGGAGTTCGATTCGACGTACACGCTCGAAAAGAACTCCCGGAAGTTGAAGGTGTAGAATGACAGAACAGTGGGTCAAACAACAACGCGAAGTCGACTCATATAATCTCTTTTTCAGCTCATTCGACGGCCTGTCCGGCTCTGATGCGCTGTTTGACCTCGGATACCGTCTGGTTGGGAGTTTCGTCACAATCACCGATAGCCGCCAGCAACTGGAGGTCGGCCCCGACTTCGTGCTGTTCAACGGTGAGACGGCTCTGCTTGTGGAAATCAAGTCGGGTGGGAATATCAACGGTCGAGATATTCGCCAGATGGAGCGGTGTAACGAACTGAGCTATGAGAACGTGGTTGAATTTCTTCGTGACGCTGAGTTCAGTGGCCAAGGGGTAGACCCGAATGACCTGAGCAACGTTGAGCCGATCATTGTCTACTACACCGACTTCATCGATGGTTGTCGAACGTCTTCAGGGTGTACGGAAGCACTCGATGAGCTGAGTCAGCACTGTACTGTTCTCTCACAAGACAAAGGCGAGGCCCTCAAGCATGAGGAAGGGGAGCTCGAAGATGATGGTCTTGAAGCAATGCTTCGGACAGGTATTCAGCTTCCGAGGCTAGTCGACAAGAAGGTCTACTTGACGGAGAATGCAAACCGGGAGATTCTTGCCTACTCGATTGCCCATGACTTTGTCCTGAATAACCTTGGTAAGGATGACCGGCTCAAAGTCACACCTTCGGACGTGATTGAACGATATCGCCATAGAGAGGTTCCACTAGAGAAATCCACAGACGCATTGCGGTTCTTGGAAAAGATTGGAGGGTGTTCTCAGAACGCTGATGGGGAGTTCGTCTTTGATCGGCACCGAATCGGGAAGCTGCTCCAGGTCCAATCCAAGCT
>NZ_JBZRPK010000624.1:0-10367 GCF_058382125.1 Haloferax sp. s1 | reverse complement strand
GGTCACACCCATTCGACGTGCAGCGAGTGCGATGGGGAGCAGTGCGATGCCGGTTGCGACCGACAGCTGGTAAGCGGCGAACAGGATGTATTTCGTCAGGCGGTGGAACATTACCGTTGTCCTCAGTCGTGGCTCGGGTGGTCCCCCACTATAAGTCTTCTCTCCACGGTGACTATCGGAACCCGGAGCTGTCTGTCGATTCAACTGTACTTGTCTCTCCTTCAACGAATCCGACCATTTGGCGTGAGTCGCGTGTCACCCCCCGAGCGGATTCGCATAAGTTATGACGATTATCCGGGTGGCATGCGCAGTACGTGCGCGAGTCGAGACCGGGGTAAGGTTGCTGCCGTCCTGTAATTATCATGGTTCTACATGGTTGCATGTGGGATGTGTATCCGTGGGCATGTAACCCACTAACAACCCGCCGCGCGAACCACAAGACACGAAACCCCACCGGTGCGTAACGTATGTATGAGCAACTATCTCGTCGCGATGGAGGCGGCCTGGTTGGTCCGGGACGTCGAAGACATCGACGACGCCATCGGCGTCGCGGTCAGCGAAGCTGGCAAGCGTCTCAATCAGAAGGACAAGGAGTACGTCGAAGTCGAAGTCGGTGCGACGCCGTGTCCCGCCTGTGGCGAACCGTTCGACTCCGCGTTCATCGCGGCTAACACCGCACTCGTCGGTCTACTCCTCGAAATCAAGATTTTC
This sequence comes from Haloferax sp. s1, assembly GCF_058382125.1. NCBI lineage: Archaea > Methanobacteriati > Methanobacteriota > Halobacteria > Halobacteriales > Haloferacaceae > Haloferax > Haloferax sp. s1. The sequence continues at coordinate 9,656 of NZ_JBZRPK010000624.1, read as the reverse complement.
AACGCAGACGGAGAAAAGCACGCCTCCCGTATCGCAAAGAGCGAAGTCGGCGGCGCGCTCCGTGACGTTCCCCTCGACGTTATCGACGTGAGGGAGTTCGACGACGAAGAACAGTAACCTCCGAGAACGACGTCGCCAGCCGAGACACGCCGTGTGCCGACCGGCTACGACACTCGATTTTTACGCGCGTAACCGATGACACACTCAGTGAGCGACCAGAAAACTTTTTCATAACCATGGGTTATCTGCACGGCATGGAACTCCCCACGCCACAGGACCTCCGGGAACGTCGGAACTCACTGGAGCTAACGCAGAGTAAACTCGCCGATATGGCGGGCGTCTCACAGCCACTCATCGCCCGCATCGAGGGTGGCGATGTCGACCCGCGTCTCTCGACGCTCCGTCGTATCGTGGAAGCATTAGACGAAGCAGAGGGTCGAATCGTCCGCGCCGAAGACATCATGAACACGACGGTTCGAAGCGTCGAACCAGACAACTCCGTCCGCCAAGCGCGCGACATCATGCTCGACACCGGGTTCTCGCAGTTGCCGGTCATCAAAAACGGTCGCCCGCTGGGTATCATCTCGACCGCGGATATCCGGCACGTTCAGGAAGATAACGTCACCGACCGACCGGTGAACGAAGTAATGTCCGAAGGCGTCACGACGGTCGAACCTAACACAACGCTCGACGAAATCGGCGTGTACCTCGACCACAATTCGGCCATTATCATCGTCGAAGGTGGCGAAACAGTCGGTATCATCACCGAAGCCGACATCGCCGCCCACATCTAACGTCGGCGGACGACGAGAGGGGTCTGTCCCTTCGGCTGCGTCGTCATCTCCGGCATAATCTCTATCGGCTTGTCTTTCCCCCAGTCAATCTCGAACTCCCGGAGCATCGTCGCAAGTACGATTTTCATCTCGGTAAGCGCAAACGCCCGGCCCAGACAGCTTCGTGGTCCAGCACCAAAGGGCAAGTACGCATAGACCGGCCGGTCGATAGCCTTGGTCCACCGGTCCGGATCGAACGAGAACGGCTCGTCGTACCAGCGTTCGTCGCGGTGTACACGGATGACAGAGAGATGGAGGTCCGAGCCTGCAGGAATGGTTCGTTCCCCAACGGGGAGCGGTTTCGTCGTCTCACGCGGAATCGTGTGAACCGGCGGGTACAGCCTGAGCGCCTCTTTTATCACTCGTTCGAGCACCGGAAGTCGACCTAACTCGTCGACTGTCACTGGACTGTCGCTGACGACGCGGTCCACCTCCTCGACGGCCTGTTTGCGGACGTCGGGATGTGCGGCTAACACGTACACCGTATATGTGAGCGCCAGTGCGGTCGTCTCGTGACCGGCGAATATCATTCCAATGAGTTGATTCTCCAGCGACTCGGCCGTCTCCGGGTAGTCACTTCCGAGCGCATCTGTGAGGCGCTTTGTGAGGCTGTCCTCGTCTGCGGTTTCGATGAGCTGTTGCACCTCTTCGCGGAGCATCCTCTCTGCTCGCCTGAACCGGCGGCGGCTCGGCGTTGGAACCCACGCGGGGAGCACCCACGACGCAGGTGCGAACCGCCCATTGAGGCCGTCCGATGCGGCTCGAACCCGTTCGTCGGCGTCGATATCGAGTTTTCGCCCGAGGACGGTCGCAAAGATGACCTCGAGGGCCATCGATTTCATTTCGGTTTCGAGTGAGAGGGTTCCCGACTGGGGCCACGTCTCGAGCCGTCGCTCTATTTGCTGGCGCATCACCGGCGCGTGCTCGTTGACTCGACCCCGGGTAAAAAACGGGTCAAGTTCCGCCCGCTGTCGTCGCCAGTTATCACCCTCGCTGGCAACGACTGCATCACCGAATGCGGCCTCGAACTCGTGTCCTTTGGTGACGGCGTCGCGCTCGGTTACGAGCGCCCGCTCGAAGTGGTCGGGGTGCGCAACCACATACAGGTCACCCAGACCCACCACATCAAGCCCGACTGCGTCGCCGACCCCGTAGTTCGCCAATAGGTCAGCCACCGTATCGAAAGGATTGAACGCGAAATCGACGCTATGTCCGACGAGTGGCATCCCGCTCGGAGTTGGTGGTGGTTGTGCCACATGTCATATTGGAAATAGAATAGTAAATAGTTAATTGGTTGCCACATCCTCTGGGTTCATTCTGGTTTTATAATTCCAGTCCCCGAATCGAGACGCCCTCACCTGCCTCGACCTTGCCGATAACACGGCCGTCTGTCGCTTCGACGAGTTCGTCCGCATTCGATTCGGGAACGGCAGCGACGAAGCCGGTCCCCATGTTGAACGTCTTGTGCATCTCTTCGTCTGAGACGCCGCCACGTGCTTGGATGAACTCGAAGACCGGTTGCGGGTCGAACGCGTCGTCAACGACGTAGTGGAACTCCCCCATGCGTTCGAGGTTCGTCCATCCGCCACCGGTGACGTGGGCTGCGGCGTTCGTCTCGGCCGCGCGCAGGTCGTCGAGAAGGTACGTGTAGAGACGCGTCGGTTCGAGAAGCGCCTCGCCGATGGTGTCGTAGTCGTCGCCGTCCCACGCGTCGTCGTAGTCGCCGTCGGTGGTGGCGGCCTTTCGGGCGAGTGTGAGGCCGTTCGAGTGAATACCCGAGGAGGGGAAGCCGACGAGAACATCTCCGACTTCGGCTTCGCCCGGGAAGATGGCGTCTTTCTTCGACAGCCCCGCGCAGGTTCCGGCGAGGTCGAGTCCGTTGATGACTTCGGGCATGACTGCCGTCTCGCCGCCGACGAGTTCGATGCCCGCTTCCTCGGCACCGGCGGCGAGTCCCTGACCGACCTGTTCGGCGAACGTTTCGTCCGGTTCGTCGACCGCGAGGTAGTCCACGAACGCGACGGGTCGGACACCCGCAGCTACGAGGTCGTTCGCGTTCATCGCGATACAGTCGATACCGACCGTCGAGTAGTCACCGAGCGCCTCCGCGACGAGGAGTTTCGTCCCGACGCCGTCGGTAGCGAGTCCCAGATACCGGTCGCCGATGTCGAGGAGTCCGGCATAGTCGCCCGACCCGCCGCCAACCTGCGCAACGAGCGCCGCGGTCGCGGCCTCGCTCGCCTCGATGTCGACGCCTGCATCGGCGTAGGTCATCCCTTCGGAGTCGTCTTTCGTCATGTTCGTGTACGAGTTAGGCCGAAATATAAAATCACAGGGTCCTATTCATACACCTTCTCGCATATGTTTGGTTTATTGTTTCCTTCCTGACCATTCCCGACGCTGGCCCCTCGGTTATGTGGCCCCAAACCTCGTCGCGCGATTGGTTTTGAACACCCTTCGGCAACCCATTATTTCGTGCCTGTGTGTGACTCGAAGACGAATGCAGACAGTATTTCCGGAATCTCCGAAAAACTACGAGAGCCGTCGATAAAACTTCTCGGACGATTTAAGGCGTTTGTAAAACGTTACGAAAGAAGAATGTCTCGTTTGGGACATGGTTGAATGAACCGAAAAGGAAGCGAATTCACGGTAACGCTCGGCCCCTTATATGATGGTCCCCGTCGTATGCAGAAATGACGATGTCCGGAATCCCCTCCACGTCTGACTCGCTCGCACTGGACTCTGCGTCGACGCTCGGCCGCATTGCGTTCGAACCGCTCAAGGTCTTCGCGTTTTGGTCGGCGATTGCCCTGCCCCTCGCATACCTGCCCCTGCTTGCGAGCGGTCTCGATTCCGGTGAACTCCCCCTCTTCGCCGGTCTCATTGCCTTGCACGCGGCTACGCTCGTCCTCGGGCGCAACCACGGGCAAGACTAACCGAGTACACGCACCCCCGTTCCGGATTCGTCTCGGTCCCCGCAGACGCTTGGTCTTCCACTCCGTGCGTCGTCTGCCCCTGCAATCGAACTCGAACCCCGTCTTACCCCCCTCGTTCCTTTTGGTCCACTCCCCTCGCCGCTTTTTTGGCTTGCTAACGCTGCCTCGAACTCCACGACCTCCTGCTTTGGGTTAGCCTGCTGCTTGGGTCCGCTCTCCAACCTTGCTCCGACAGTTTGGCCCCCTCTGACTTTGGTTCCACACTCGAATTGCCCCGGCCGCTTCGGTCCTACAACGCCGTCACCGAGATTGGTCTTGGCTGCTGTCGCCATGTCGGGATGATTCTCTGAGGTATTCACTCCAACAATGGGTAGAAAAGACCGGAGACCTGAGAGCGGGCGTCAGAACCCGACGAACAGGAGCAGCCCAACGGTCAGGAGGATAGATAGGACGAGAACGCCCGCAAAGACCGATGTGCTCCACGACTTGACCGTCCGCCCGTCGAGCGACCCGAAGGGAAGCATATTGAACGCCGCGAGAAAGGCGTTGATGACGAGTCCGCGCGACCCGATAAGTTGGACGACGTCGGACCCGATGATGATGCCGCCGACGAACACCGGCACGAAGGCGACGAGGAGCAGGAGGTTCGTCACCGGCCCGGCGAGAGCGATAAGGCCGTGTTCGCGGTCGGTGAGCATCCCGCGGTGGTACACCGCGCCCGGCGCGGCGAAGATAAATCCGATGAGAGCGCTCATGACGGCGATGCCGAGCATTCCGTAATCCGCACGGAACTCGGCCACTTGGTCGAACTTGACGGCGACGACTTTGTGTGCGACCTCGTGGAGCAGGAATCCCACTCCAGCAGTCAGCAGGCTCACAATCAGCGCGAGACCGAACGACCCGCTGAGGAGCAATGCGAGCGCGCGGTTGCCACCTCCGGCGAAGAAGATGGCGAACGCCAGGCCGAGCGCAAGCCACGCGACGGCGAGGTCACGTAGCTCCCGCGAGGAGAACGTGACGTTCACGTGAGCGTCCTCCAGATGAGGTCGGCGCTGTTTCTCGCCCCTTCGAACATCAGGTTTGCGACGCCCGACGCGCCGCCGAGGTCGGATGCGATGACGGGGATGACGTAGGTGACAAAGAGGAAACTGGCGATGATGCTCCCGATGTTCGTCATGGCGACGACCATGATGAGTTTGAAAAGCGGCACGTCGAACATCTGTCCGACGAGTTCGGGAATCGGCGTCTCCTCGTCCGAGAGCAGTTCGTTGAGTTTCCCGATGTCACCGACGTTGACCGGCGTGTGTCGGAGTTCGACGTAGCCGGTGAACCAGCCGGGTGCGAGAAGCGGGTTGATGGAAGTCATCCACGCGACGAGACCGCCGACGAGGGCACCGCTCCAGCGCGCACCGGCGAGTTTGGCGAGCGTGCCGGCGAAGATACCGTTGATGAGGAACCACGCACCGAAGATTGTCAAGAGCCGCTCGTTGCTGATGCCGGCCATCGCGAGGAGGACGAAAAAGCCGATGAAGACTGCGGTAACGCCGAACCCGATGAGTTTCCCCCACGGGAAGCCCTTCTTTTCGCTGACGCCGACGAGCGACTCCATCGGCGGCAGGGTTTCCGGGCGTTCGAGATAGCTCTCGATACCGGCTTTGTGGCCCGCGCCGACGACGGCGACGACGTCGTGGCCGGACTGTCGGAGTGCGACGAGTTTGTGTGCAATGAAGGCGTCGCGTTCGTCGATGAGCGCCTCCGCGCCGCCGGGGCTGAACCGGCGGAACTCCTCCATCATCGCCGACACCACGTCACCGTCGGTCAGGTCGGCCATGTCGTACTCCTCGTAGTCCTCGACGCCCTCCGCAGGCGCGAACAAGCCGATTGCGTTCAGCACGACCCCGGCGACAACGCCCACGGCGACGCCAGCGACGATACCGATGACGAGGCTGCCGACGATGGCAATCCCGAGGTCTTTGAGGACCGCTGTGGCGAGTCCAGTTCCGATACCGAGTCCGAAACTGAGGATGATTCCAATCGCTGTCCCCCCACCGAGTCCGGCGAGAAGGGCGTCGTCACCGTCGAGATAGAACGACGCAATCGTGTACAGCATGTACGAAGCGGCTCCACCGACGACCGCGGCGGTCGCGGTCCGAGTCAGGATGAGGTCGGTGATGCCGACCGCGTCTCCGTAGAGTCCGACGAGCGGGCCGAGGAAGACCCCGACGGCGATGCCGAAGACCGCACCAACGCCGCGAGCGTCCGCGAAGCCGAACAGTAGCTCGCCGGCCATTCGCATCTTTTCGACGATGCCCATCCGCCGCCAGAAGCGTTGGATGGTCGTCTGGATATTCCGGTCGACGAGCGCCACGTCGAGACCTTCCGATTCCGCGGTTTCGACCGCGGCGAGCATGTCTGCACCGGGCTTTACGTCGAACTTTTCTCCCATCTGCGCCTGGACGTACGAGAGCATCCAGTAGGCGATAAACTGGAAGACGGTGTTTCCGCGAAGGAGGTCACTTGCTTCGATGTCGTCGGGCGACCCGCCCTTCAACTGCCGGTAGCGCCCTTCATCGAGTTCGACCGCGACAACGTCCGGTTGCTCCGCTTTGACGGTCTCTTCGACCTCTCGGACGCTGTCGGCCGAGACGTGGGCCGTGCCGACGACGCGGACGTGACCCTCGCCGGGCGACGAATCGTTCATCGACGGGATTACCGGCCCACGACTTTTATCCGTGTCGGCATCTCCCACGAATCATGCACAGTTTCGACGCGCGAACCCCAAAACCGACCCACGAGACAGCACTCGACTGCCTGCAGGCCGGGGTCGAGGCCGTCCTCCCCGAGCGCGTCGTCCGCGAGTCGGTTTCGCTCGACGGCGACACGCTCACCGTCGCAAACGTGGCCTACGACCTCTCGGCGTACGACCGCATCCTCGTCGTCGGCGGCGGGAAAGCGGGTGACGGTGTCGCGGACGCCCTCGAAGCTATCCTCGGCGAGCGAATCGACGATGGCGTGGTGGTAACGCCGCATCCAGACGACCGCGGTGAAACGAGTAACCGAAACCGAATCGAACGACTTCCCGGTGACCACCCGGTCCCGTCCGCGCGCGGCGTCGAGAGCACGCGCCACCTCGTGTCGCTCCTTTCGGACCTCGACGAGCGAACACTCGTCCTCGTTGCCGTCACCGGTGGCGCAAGCGCCGTTCTCCCGGCCCCGGCCGACGGCATCTCGCTCGCGGACCTTCGCGAGACGACGGACCAACTCCTCGAAAGCGGGGCCGAGATTCACGACCTCAACGCAGTCAGGAAACACCTTTCGACGCTCAAGGGCGGTGGTCTCGCCCGCCTCGCCGCGCCTGCGACAGTCGTCGGACTCGTCCTCTCGGACGTGGTCGGAAACGACCTCAGCGTCATCGCTTCGGGACCGACGGCTCCCGACGAGACGACCTACGACGACGCGCTCGACGTGCTGGACCGATTCGACCTCGACGTACCACGGTCGGTCAGGACGCGCCTCGCCCGCGGGTCTGCTGGTGACCTTCCGGAGACGCCGAAACCGGGTGACTCGGTGTTTGAGCGAGTGACGAACCACATTCTCGCGGACACCTTCACCGCTCTTGACGCCGCCCGCGACGTGGCCCAAGAACGAGGATACGACACGCTCGTTCTCTCCTCCCGCGTCCGCGGTGAAGCCCGAGAGGCGGCGAAAACGCACGTCGCCGTCGCGGAAGAAGTGCTGGCGACCGGAAACCCGCTCGACGCGCCAGCAGTAGTTCTGTCCGGCGGTGAGTGTACCGTGACTGTTCGCGGCGATGGGTCCGGCGGGCCGAACCTCGAACTCTGCCTTGCGGCCGCGCCCGAACTACCGGACGGTGCCGTCCTCGCCAGCATCGACAGCGATGGGAAAGACGGCGGCACCGACGTCGCCGGAGCTATCGTCGACGCGGAGGCAGTCGCTGCGCGAGATGCGTACGCTGCCTTGGCGAAAAACGATGCACTGCCGGTGCTCCGGGACGCGGGTGCATTGGTCGAATCGGGGGCGACCGGAACGAACGTCAACGATTTGCGGGTGTTGGTCGTCGATGCGGGCGAGTGACTCGGTGGGGGAAGTGACCGCTCGGGGGACAACAAGTTTGTATCCTCCCGTGTAGTATCGCTTCTCATGGCCGGTTTGCTGCCCTCCGCCCCAGATACCTCCGCCGCAGACGAGCCTTCGCCCCGCGTCATCGGACTCGACGACGACGAGGCGTCAGAACTTCTCTCGGCGCTCTCGTCGGAGACGGCCCGGCGCGCACTCGCCCTTCTCCACGAAGAACCGACGAACGCCGCCGAACTCGCCGAGCGCGTAGACACGTCCCTCCAGAACGTCCAGTACCATCTCGGAAAACTCGACGACGCCGGTCTCATCGAGGTGGTCGACACCGTCTACTCCGAGAAAGGACGCGAAATGAAAGTCTACGCGCCCGCGGACCGACCGCTGGTCGTCGTCGCCGCGGCCGAAGAGACGCGAACGGGGCTCGCGAGCATGGTAACGAGTCTTCTCGGCGGCGTCGCCGTGTTGGGTCTCCTCGCAGCGCTCGTTCAGTGGGTTGCCACGCGCGGTCCCGGCGGTCTCTTCCCAGTTGCTGAAACAGGAAGCTCGGACGGGGCTGTCACGATGGCTGCCGAGTCCGCACCTGCGGCCGCACAGAGTATTCCACCCGGAATCGCGTTCTTCGCCGGTGGTCTCGTTATCCTTCTCGCGATTGCAATCGTCCAGTTTGCCCGTTACCGAGCGGAGTAACACGCGGTGACCGATTGGTGGGGTAATTATTCGTACTCCGCGCGACTATTACATGGCATGAAACACCGTGCCGTGGTCCACGGTATCGGGGTCGGTGTCGGTGAAGACGGGTCGAACGTCCCGGCGGTCGTTCTCGAAGCCCGAGACGAGTTCTTACCCATCGTCATCACCTCGGACCAGGCCCAAGCGATTCAACTCGGTCTCTCCGGCGAACAGTTCGAACGCCCGCTGACGCACGACTTGCTCGCCGAGATGGTGACCGAGTTCGGAGGCGCGATAGACAGCATTCGCATTGACGACCTCTCGAACGGCACGTTTTACGCGAAAGTCGACGCCGAGCGGTACCACGCGGGCGAATCGAGGACGTTCGTCTTCGACGCTCGCCCGAGCGACGCCATCGCGCTCGCCATCCGCGTGGACTGTCCGATTCTCATCTCCGACGAGGTACTCGACGCCGCTGGACAGCCTCCAGAGGCGTTTGACACGGACGTAGACGAGTAGTGCGGTAGTCCGGGCCATGTCCCACGATTTCAAGCCCCCCTAGTGCAACCCCTCTCGCATGAGCGAACAGACATCGACGCTCGCCGAATCGCGAACCGAGATGACCGAACTGCTCCTGCCGAACGACACGAACAACCTCGGACGCGCGCTCGGTGGGGCGGTCCTCCACTGGATGGACATCTGCGGAGCAATCGCAGCGATGCGATTTTCGAACCGTCAGTGTGTCACCGCCTCGATGGACCACGTCGATTTCATCAGCGCCATCGACCTCGGCGAGGTGGCCGTCATGGAGGCGTACGTGTTCAACGTCGGCCGGACGAGCGTCGACGTGAAGGTCGACGTGCACGCGGAGAACCCGAAGACGGACGAGCGCCGCAAGACTACGTCGTCGTTCCTGACGTTCGTCGCCCTCGACGACGACGGCGAAACCACACCGGTGCCGCGTCTCGAATGTCCAACACCCGAAGAAGAGGCGCTCCGTCAGGAGGCGGTCGAGGCGCGCGCCGCCCAGTTGGAGTCCGTCATCGACCGGATGGACGAAGCGTAACTACCGCCGACCGCGGCGAACCCTTATCCGGGATGCCGCCCCACTCCCGAGCATGCT